>WLSJ01000082.1 GCA_009705865.1 Actinomycetota bacterium
CATCAATCCATCGAATAGCAGCCTCATCAGCCGGACACAGAAGCGTTCTGTCAGTCAATGAGACGTCACATCTTCGCGGAAGCGGACTACCAACAGGTTTGTTCCATGTCTAAGAATTCGCGCATGACACTTCTTGAATGGTTAGACGCTTGTCCAACCCCTTTCCATGTTGCGGCTCAGGCATCGTCAGAACTAACTTCAGCCGGTTTTACCTCGGTCACACAACTTGGCTACGAGATTCCACAGACAGGCTTTCTTGCCGTTGACGGAAGTATTGTTGCATGGCGACTAGGTTCATCTTCTAGCTCCCTGCGCATCATCGGGGCGCACTCAGACTCTCCTAATCTTCGCGTCTTACCGAATGCAGACATCTACCAACATGGTTGGTCGCAGCTAGCCGTCGAGATGTACGGAGGCCTTCTTCTCAATTCATGGCTTGATCGTGACCTCGGAATAGCGGGTCGCGTGATTGATGCCAATGGAAAAGTTCACCTATTTTCTGACTCCACTGCACTTGCACGAATCCCGCAATTGGCGATTCACCTAGATCGCGATGTCAATGAAAAGGGCGTTCAATTAGACAAACATCAGCACATGACACCTGTCTGGGGTTCTGAGACTCAAAAGTTTTCAGAATGGCTTACCAAAAATTCAGGTGTCGATCACATTGCTGCATACGACGCTCATCTGTTTGACATCACACCAGCTGCTCTACTTGGTCATGACAAGTCTCTTCTGGCGAGTGGTCGACTTGACGATCAAGTGTCATGTTGGAGCGCCATAAACGCCCTCTGTGATTCTGCTTCCTCAGAGTTCACCACAATGATCGTTCTGAATGATCATGAAGAAGTTGGCAGCAGTAGTTCTACGGGCGCAGCTGGTCCGATGTTGTCGAGTGTAATCGATTGCATTTCTCAACAACATGGGCTGTCAACTGGTCAACATTTTGATCGCATAGCCTCGTCGTGGTGTCTTTCGGCAGACAACGCTCATGCGATACATCCGAACTACCCAGAACGCCATGAACCGCGCCACGCCCCGCACATAAACGAAGGTCCGGCAGTCAAAGTAAATGCCAACCAACGATATGCGACCTCTACACGCGGTCTTGCACACATCCAGAACGTCGCCAAGAGCAAGGACATTCCACTGCAGGTATTCGCATCGCGAAACAATATTCCTTGCGGATCAACTATCGGACCCATCACGGCGACCCAACTAGGTATCGAGACAATCGATGTTGGTGTTCCTCAGTTATCAATGCATTCCGCACGAGAAATGTGCGGAGCACACGATCCATCGTATTTAGTTGAACTTATGAAGGCATTCCTGCAGAGTTAATAGGCGTTAGGTGTTCCGGCCAATGCTTGAGCTTCATCAAACACTCTTTGAAGCTCAGTTGATAAATGAAGGCTCAAATCCTTTAGTGCTGACCGCGGTAAACGTTCGTTACTGTCGCTAGTAGTAATGATCGGTTTGCCAACAACGACTACACATTTACGGGGATAGATCATCTTTGATCCCTTTGGCATTACTCGCTCGGAGCCACCAATACCGACCGGAATAATCGGAACCCCAGCCTTAGCTGCGACATACGTCGCTCCATCAAACAACGGATGAACGACGGGCCCGCTTTGACGCGTACCTTCCGGAAACAACACGAGAGGTTCGCCCATTTCCAGAACTGCGATGCATCGACGTAATGCTTCTCTGTCGGCCGTGCCGCGACTAACGGGGAATGCTCCGAGAGCAGACAACACCCAACCAACAGGTCGGTATTTCCATATTGTGTCTTTACCCATGAAACGCATCCGCCGTTTTGTCACTGCGGCCGCTAATGGCGTGTCGATATTTGATCTGTGAATAGGAGCGAGCAAAAAGGCTCCCTGTGAAGGAATGTTTTCTTTGCCAATAATCTTTGTCCGCGTATACGAGACAGACAAGTAAACAACTAACGCGCGACACACCGTGTAAAACATGCGGCTCGATCGCGAATCGCCTGCCATGAAGGTTTCTGTTTCAGCCATGACCAACCTGTGCAAAATGGTTCACTATCTCTTGCACCACTTCTGAAATAGTTCTGTTGCTCGAATCAACTATCACCGAATCTGCGGATGGTTTCAGTGGCGAGTCAAGACGCGTCGAATCAAGGTGATCACGTTCTGCGATGCTGGAAGCAACGACCTCTATGTCGCCGCCATTTTGCTGCACACGACGCTCCGCTCTCACCACTGGTGACGCTGTGAGAAAGACCTTCAATTCAGCGTCTGGAAAAACAACCGTGCCGATGTCGCGGCCTTCAATTACTCCTCCGCCATGATGCGCCACCCATGCTCGTTGTTGTTCACGCATAGCGTCTCGAACCGGAGTGTGAGCCGCGATCACGCTGACGATTGCATTGATCTCGTGTGTACGTATCAGTTCGGTCACGTCAGTGCCATTCAATTGAGCACCGAACTCTTCTATAACCACTTTGACGTCACGAGCAATTCTTCCGACTGCCTCTGCGTTATGCGGATCTGTAGATGATTGCTGTACGGCCAATGCCACACAGCGATACATAGCTCCAGTGTCAAGGTATTTGAGACCAGTTGCTGTTGAGACTTCGCGAGCAACTGTTGATTTACCTGCACCTGCAGGACCATCAATTGCAATAACTCGCACAATTACCAACTAGTACCGAGTGGGCGACCTTCGTCATACCCAGCTGCGCTCTGGACACCGACAACAGCGCGCTCATGGAACTCTTCAATGCTGGATGCACCTGCATACGTACACGATGAGCGGATACCAGCCACGATTTGGTCAATGATGTCTTCGACACCTGGACGTACTGGATCGAGATACATACGAGACGTGCTGATTCCCTCTTCGAACAGTTCCTTTTTCGCCCGTTCGAGAGCTGTTTCTGACCGAGTGCGATTCTTTACAGCACGGTTAGAGGCCATGCCGAAGCTCTCTTTATACAAACGACCTTCTGTGTCTCGCAAGGTGTCAGCGGCAGATTCATAAGTGCCAGCGAGCCAAGAGCCAAACATGACATTTGCAGCACCCGCGGCAAGCGCAAGTGCAACGTCGCGAGGGAAACGCACTCCACCATCAGCCCAGACATGCTTGCCCATCGAGCGAGCCATCTCTGCGCTCTCAAGTACTGCGCTGAATTGTGGTCGTCCAACTCCAGTCATCATGCGAGTGGTGCACATTGCACCTGGTCCGACACCAACCTTGATGATGTCAGCACCTGCATTAATAAGATCGCGAGTTCCTTCGCGCGTAACAACGTTTCCGGCAACGATGGTGGCATTGGGCGCTACTGCGCGTACGGATTCAATAGCACGCAACATGCGATCTTGATGTCCGTGAGCTGTGTCAATTACCAAAACATCAACACCGAGGGTAATAAGAGCCTGTGCTCGTTTCGCTGGGTTTGCATTAATACCAACAGCAACAGAAGTTAAAAACTGACCATCTGAATTGGTAGCGGGCGCATAAATGGTGCTACGCAGCGACCCCTTACGAGTTATTGCACCAACGAGTATTCCGTTCTTATCAATAACTGGAGCGAATGAAAGACGCTGATCGATCAAGGAATCATGAATCTCAGACACTGGAACAGAATCTGTAAAACAGACCATGTCGAGATTCATCACATTTTTCAACTGTGTGAAACGATCGAACCCAACGGCGTCGTATTCGGTGAAGACACCGACTGGATGGTTATCTGGATCGACCACAATGACCGCACCATGAGAACGTTTGTGAATCAAACTCAACGCTTCTCCCACTGTGTCTTCAGGAGCAAGCGTGATAGGAGTTTCAAAAATCGGATGCCGAGTCTTTACGTGCTCAACAACCATCTGAATAATGTCAAGCGGAATGTCTTGAGGAAGAACGACTAACCCACCACGACGAGCGACTGTCTCTGCCATGCGACGACCCGCAATAGCGGTCATATTGGCGACCACAATAGGAATATTGGTTCCGACCTTGTCAGGGGTACTGAGATTTACATCGAAACGCGATGACACCGAGGATTTACTCGGGACCATAAACACATCGTTATAGGTCAAATCGTGGGGTGGGAGGTCATGTAAGAACCGCATAGGGCATGACGAGACTACCGTGTAGACATGGCTTCTACAGAGAACGTTCCCGTCGTCCTAGTTCATGGCTGGGGTGGCAACTTCAGAGACACTTGGCAAAAACCAGGGATCGACGCCCTTTTAGAAGATGTTGGGCGTATGCCTGTGGGCTTAGATCTGCTCGGACATGGAAGTCAGGACAAGCCCCATGAGCCAGAGGCCTACAGCAAGCTGCCTGAGTGGCTACTACATAACCTCCCTGAAGCCCCAGTGATCGATGCTGTCGGATTCTCTCTGGGCGCTCTCACAATCTTGCGAGCATTGATTCAATCCCCCGAGCGATTCGGCAAGGTTGTGCTTGCTGGCATTGGCGACGGTGTTTTCTCTGTTGCCGCATCAGACAATCACGACCGCATCATCGCTGCACTTGAGGGAAGAGCTCCAGAAGAAGACACCTTTGCTCGAATGTTTTCTCATTACGGCAACTCCCCTGGCAATGACGTTGTCGCACTCACGGCGATTATGAAGCGTCCACCAGCCGAACCCATAAAGGAAGAATGGCTACACAACATTACGAATGAAATCCTGATCGTCATTGGCGATAAAGACTTTGCCGGACCTGCAGATCGACTAGCTGCTGCTTTTCCAAACGCTCGACTCACCACACTCCGAAACACCGATCACTTTGCAACTACTGAAGCGTTTCCGTTTATCGACGCAATTCTGGAATTTCTCGCTGCATGAACACTTCATCACGTGTGTCGACAGATATCGATGCAGCGTCATCAATCTTGACGCACGGTGGCATTGTTGCTATTCCAACAGAGACCGTTTATGGCTTAGCTGCGATAGCACTAAACGAAACAGCAGTGGGAAGAGTGTTTTCAACCAAAGGAAGGCCTACGTCTCATCCACTGATCGTGCATTTATCTCCGAACGATGATTACGGCCGTTGGGGAGTTCTCAACGAGGCAGCTACATCTATTGCAGCTGCAATATGGCCCGGCCCGATCACATTGCTTGTCCCCCGCACACGTCTCGTTCCTGATTGGGTTACGGGAGGACGTGACACTGTTGCACTTCGAGTCCCGGCTCACGATATGACTCTTTCTCTTCTCAAACAATTAGGTGATGCGGTAGTCGCTCCGTCTGCGAACAGATTTGGTCAAGTCAGTCCGACACGAGCAGAACATGTGCTTGCAGATCTTGGAGAAGATGTTGATCTCATTCTCGACGGCGGACCCTGCGAGATCGGAATCGAATCGACAATCATTGAATGCACCTCAAACAACTTACAAATTCTGCGCCCTGGCAAAATTACGGCAGTACACATTGCCGAAATCACTGGCCTGCAACTTGCGCACACAGATGGACCATCACGAGCCCCCGGGATGATGATTGCGCACTACGCACCAAAGGCGAGGGTTGAACTTTGCGCTTCACTTGCCGAAGCATCAGAGAAGAATTCCCATTATAAAAACGGGGGAATTAGCAGTTGCATTGTGCATCACGAGGATCCGGCCGAGTATGCCTTATCTGTTTATGACGATTTACGAGCAGCTGACACACAGGGTGCAGAAGTAGTTCTTGCTGTCATGCCGCCTGACCACGGAATCGGAAAAGCAATTCGCGATCGACTCACGAAAGCTGCTGCGGGCTAATCAGGCCAATCAATTGAGTTGAGGCTTGCAACTAGGTAGTCCCTTACCTCTTCAGAAACAACCTGCACTCCAGAGTCATAAGTCCCGACCATCAGCGACACCGTAGTTGCACCTGCTTCGGAGACAAGGTCACAACGACACCAAGCTTGCAGAGTTCCGTCCACACCAGAATCGTGAAGAGAGAATTCAATTTGATGCGGAGGTTCTTCAGATGAAATCGCTCCACTCATGCCGGCCACGACGAAGAGTGCTTCAAATGTCTTGGCTATCGGCGCTTGGACCGTAAAACTAGAAACGTCCCTTTCTTGTCGCCCTGACCTGATTTTCGTCCTCACTACGTCGCTTTTTTCTGAAGTCAGAAGTGTCAGAGCTGATCTCAGAGCTTCGTTAAGGTCTTGCATTGCAGAATCGGAACCGCCTGCGTCTGGATGCGCAGTGCGTGCACGGTCACGCCAAGCACGACGAATCTCTGCTTCGGAACTGGAAGAAGAGATCTGCAACACGACAAAGGGGTCGTGGTCTTTCACAATGTGTCTTACCGACCTTGAAAGACAGGCGGCCGCTTTTCAATGAATGCAGCCACTCCTTCTTTGAAATCTTTTGTACGAAACAAAGGAAGTAACTGCAGAAATACATGGTGAACGTTCTGTTCAAATGTCTCTGTCTCTGCTGCCCTCATCATGCGTTTGATGGCACGTACTGCCAGAGGTGCATTTGATGCAATCTCACCAGCCATGTCCATGACATGAACCATCAGTTCAGCTGCCGGAACGACCTTATTCACTAGACCCATGTCGAGACATTCGTGTGCCAACAAAGTTCGCCCGGTGAATGCAATTTCGGCGGCGCGCGCATAACCAACCATTCGTGGCAACAACCAAGTCCCGCCGCTCTCTGGAAGAATTCCGCGCTTGGCAAAACCCGGCGCCATCTTGGCCGAGTCAGCAGCGATCCGAATATCACAACCGAGTGCGATATCGAGACCGTATCCAGCTGCTCCTCCATTCAGCGCACAGATGACAGGCGTATCGAGACCGTGTAGAACGATCGGCGGTGCCTCCCTAATATTGAATTCAGTCATATTGGCGCCGGTGTCGTCGAGAACGCCGAGTGATTCAGTTTTTCCAGCTTGCGAGCCAAGGTCAAGACCCGCACAGAAGGCTTTGCCGGCACCTGTAAGAACGATGCATCGCACCTCAGGGTTGTTGTCTGCCTCAAGAAGCTTTTTCGACAACAAATCAAGCATTACTCCAGAGATCGTGTTCATACGACCCGGGGCGTTCAACGTAATAGTTGCTATCCGGTTAGAAATTTCGAGGAGGACTTCATCTTCTTTGCTCATGTCCACCAAGATAACAACTATGGATAAGAACAAACCGATCGACTCGCCTGATTCAACCAGCGTGCCCCAACCCACTTTGGATGGCTCTATTGGAGACGGATGCAGGGTTCTACTCATCAGACACGGACGTTCCGCTGACGTCGTACCAGGCTCTCCCGAGAGCGCAGACCCTCCGCTACATGAATTAGGTCAACAACAAGCAAAGGCACTTGGCGAACGTCTGGCTACGGCACAAATTGATGCCGTGTATTCCAGTCACCTCTTGCGTGCGCTACACACAGCACAAGCAGTCGCAACACATCACGGACTTGAAGTCGGCATATTTGAAGATCTGGAAGAAGTGCGGTTGGGTGATTGGAGTAACGGAGAATTCAGACGTCGTGCAGCAACTGCTGACCCTGAATATGTCGAATGGGCTAAGACCGGAACCTGGGACGGAATCCCCAATGCTGAAGGTGATCAAAATTTTCGAAATCGCGTAGCAACACGAATCAACGCACTGGCAGCAAAACATGACGGTGGCGCAATAGCTGTTGTGTGTCACGGTGGAGTTATCAACGCGTACGTAGCAGCAATGCTCGGCACTCAAAGATCTCTGTGGATGATGGTTGAGAACACAAGCATCACCACTGTCAAACTAAGTGAGACTCCAAGCGTTTTAACGCTTAATGATTGCAGTCATCTCTACGATCTCTTGCAAAAGTAGGACGCCTAGTCAATAGCTGTAGACGGTGTAACTACAAGATTGCACACCGCGAACCAAAACGTTGTCGCCCCAACAATGTGAAAAGCGACTAGAGCAACTGGTACACCAGTGAAGTATTGGCCATAACCAATTACTCCCTGAAACACTGAAGCCAGTAACAACGCCTGCACAGCATCAATAGTGGAACTATCTGATGCATACCGTTTAGTGGCGAAAGCAAGATATACG
>WLSJ01000083.1 GCA_009705865.1 Actinomycetota bacterium
CTTGGGCGGCAGCTTCCGTGCGACCAGCCTGTGTGTAAATCTCTGCAGACTCAAGACGCTTCTTAGTCTCTGCCTGAAGAATCTTTAGTACTTGCTCGTCAGACAAAGCAACAGCTTCAGAGCCTGCAACTTCGGCGTTCATTACTGCTGCAATAGCCATACGCAGAGTTGACTTCAGCATGGCGTCCCCCGCTTTCATGGCTGCAGTGAGATCTGATTTCAAGGTGTCTTTAAGCGATGTCATCTCATCAGTCTGCCTGAAGTAGCGCTCAGAAATAGGAAAAGGGCCCGAGGTGTACACCTCAGGCCCTTTTTCTCTTGAGGGGATCTAGCTAACGATGACTGCTGTCACCATGTACTTCATGCCTGTTGGGGTTTCAGCGTGAGTGAGAATATGACAGTGCCATGCCCACACGCCGGCATCTTTTGCGGTGTACAACACTGACCAACGCTCACCAGGGGCAACGCTGATGGTGTCTGCAAAGAAGGGATTCTCAAGCATGACTCCATCACGGGCAACAACTAGTCCGGTGGGTTGATGCATGTGCATTGGGTGCGACATCAAGCCTTCGTTGTAATAGTGCACCAACATTGTTTCGCCGATTTTCATGGTGTACGGAGCTGTTGCAGGGAACGACTTGCCATTCAGTGACAAGCCGATTGTTCCGGCGTCGTTCAACACCATCACAACTTCTTGATCAACTTTTCCGTTTGAGTCAGTTAGGCGATTTCCGGCTGCTTTCATCGTTGAAGTTTTCCAATCGCCGATCAGAAGAGATCCGGCGAGTCCATTTGGAATTTGTACTTGAGCATTGTGGTGCGAGTGATACATACCGACCGCTGGTTCAGTAGCTGTGAATTCATAATCGAATGTTTCGCCGGGCTTGATCACACCCTGTGTGATTGGATCAACTCCGTCCATTGCGTTCGGCACACGAATACCGTGAAGATGCATCGATGTTGACTCTGTAAGTTCATTCTTCAAGCGAATACGAACCTTGTCACCCACGTTGGCGCGCAACTGTGGTCCGGGAATTTGGCCGTTATAGGCCCAACCCTTCACAACTTTTCCGCCTTCAACTTCCCAGTCAACAATTTTTGCTGTGAGGTCGAACTGCTTGTATCCATCAGACGTCATAGTTGGTGCAAGTTCTTGCCCGCCAAGTCCAGTTGTTTTCTCTGGAAACCGTTTCACAACCGCTTCCATCATTGAATCCATCTGGGCGTTCGTCATCACAGGAACAGTGTCTGTCGGCGCAGTTGCATCAGCGCTGACTTTCAATGTTGCTTTCATTCCAGAATCTTTGTGTCCTGGAATTTCACAAATGACATTGACATCTGTTGATACCTTGCCGAGATCCAACAATGCATGTGCTCCCGCATCAAGTGAGGGTGTGCGCTTGTTGAGTTCAACAGCAGCAAGGTTGTGTTGAGCCGAACCAGCATTATGAACATTGAAAACAACGTTTCCTGGGGGGACAACAGAGGGACTGAACGCAATTGCAAATTCAGTCAACGTGACATCAACTGTGGTGGAACCACTAGGCGATGCCGCTGCTTCTGACGACGATCCGCCATTTTTTGCAACGGACACAATTCCGATTGCGCCGATTGAAACAACCATGGCAATGACTGCTAACAGCATTAATGAAAACAGGAAATCACTGCTTGCAATTAGCGGATTTTTGGTGGGTTTATCTGACATTTTTGTTACTTCTCTCTGTGTAAACAACCTGGTCATTCATCAGAGTATTTTCGAAAGTCGTGTTAGGCATTCCATAAGTTCCACGTAATCGACAGTTTCTTTGTCACACGAATTCTCTTATTTGCACTACCTAAATGGGACTAATCGACCTTCGAGTCGTGATTGAAGTGATGCCTCTGTCACAGTAGAAGGCGTGTCAACACGTGATTATTTCCCCGCAGCCCCCGAGGGTGGCGAACTTATCCATACCCGCTTCTACGAAGCGCGCACCTACAAGATGAACGATGACCTCTTCTTATTACGCGGTGTTGTGTGCGATGAAAAGCCTGCTGGTCTGTATTTGGCCGGCGACCCGGACCCGTTGTGGGTGCATCACATGGTCGTTGATTTAGAAATTTCATTTCCACTGTTTGTGATTGAAAAAGTTAGTGTCACCTTCCATGAGCGTCCTCACACTCATTGCACCGACATTGAGCCCGACTATCAAAAACTGGTGGGACTCTCAATTGCTCGTGGTTTCAACAAACAAGTAAAAGAACTATTTGGTGGTCCTCGAGGTTGCACTCACATCGGTGCACTTCTTGCAGCAATGGCACCTGTGGCTATTCAGAGCGGATGGTCAATGCGTGTTGGTGCCGCGCTTGGCACAACCGAAACGAATGATGTCTCCGTAGACGCCCGTAGAAAAATGGCGTACGCCTCGAACCTCAACACCTGTCATATGTGGGATGAAAATGGCCAGATGGTGGCAGACATCGAAGCAGGACTGCCCATGGAGACACCGCTGTGGATCTCAAAACGTGCAAAGGCACTTGGTCGCGATGACACCGAGTGGCTAAAGATGCGTGACTAACTAGTTACGAGGCAACTGTCGTTAAGACGTACAGGACCGAGATCACAAACAAAACAAAAGCCGGAGCAGTGTCCTTTGCCGAGTCCTTCACTCGCGTGTGAGCCAGCGTTGCAATAGCAAAGTAGATACTTAATCCTGCTCCTGCTAATTCACCTAGTTGGGTTTTTTGAAAACCAATTGCAAGACCTGCAGCACCCAATATTTTGATGGCTCCAAGAAGCGGCAACCGTTCTGCCGGAACTTTCAGCTTTTTCATTTCTTCAACAAGCTTTGCGGGCTTTCGAAAATCCATGACTGCCGATCCGACGCATACGGCAATCAAGAGAATTGCAAGGACTGTAGACAGGTTGTTCATATGAACAATCTAGGCAGGGTTGCTCGTCGCACTGTGGAGCATGGTGTGCTCATGGTCAAGGAGCCACTTCTTTACGGCTATTCCCCCACCGAAACCAGTGAGCGAACCATCTGCACCCACTATGCGATGGCACGGCAACACGATTGCCACTGGGTTACGCCCATTGGCTCCACCAATTGCACGCACGGCCTTCGGACGACCAATCGATGCTGCTTGTTGACCGTATGAAGCAGTACGTCCATATGGAATTTCAGCCAATGCATTCCACGCCGCAACTTGAAATTCAGTGCCTTGCAGGTCTAGTGACAATTCGAAGTCACGACGAGACCCTTCGAAATATTCTTTGAGTTGTGTGATCGCAGAATTGACCGAATCATGAATCTCAGTGTCAGAGATCCGAAGTTTTTCGAGCGGTTTCGGATGTGCGTCATTATCGAACATCACAAAACGAATGCCGAGGTCTGAACCAACTACCGTCACAACACCAAAAGGTGCTTCAAAAATTCTGCGAGAAAAGCCAATTTCATCACTTGGCATGTTCGTAGCGCTTCTCTGAACTATTTGTTGTTTGGCTCTTTAGGAAGACCAAGCACTCGTTCACCAACAATGTTGCGCTGAATCTGACTTGTTCCGCCCCAGATGGTTTCTGAACGTGAGAAGAAGAATGACGACATCATGCCGCTGACTGGGTATCCGTCACGACGCTTGTCGCGCGAAGTGCCAGGCCAGTTGGCATCACCCATTGCGTAATCAACAAGCATTGCATTTGCGCCTGAAATATCAAGAGCAAGTTCCATTGCGCGTTGGTGCATTTCGGTCCAGAACATCTTGTTGGTTGCGCCAAGCGCTGCCATGCTTGGATCCTTCTTATTCATCAATGTGGTTGACAATGAACGGAGTCCGTTGATCTTCAAGATCTGGATCTTGGTGTAGAAATCCATGAGGCGCTGACGAATTTCCGGGTCATTGATGCGTCCGTTTTCCTTTGCTCCGCGAACCATGGCCTTATATTCCGCTTCAAAGCGGCGATACCCAGTGGTTGCTGACATTCCACGCTCGAAAGCCAATGTGGAGTTTGTAACGATCCAACCATTATTGATGCCGCCAACAACGTTGTCTTTCGGGCAACGTGCATTGTCGAAGAACACTTCACAGAACTCTGCGGTGCCGTCTGGCTGCACAATGCCGCGTACTTCAACACCAGGCTGACGCATTGGCACCAATAAGTACGAAATTCCTTTGTGCTTTGGAGCATCAGGGTCTGTACGTGTGAGCAAGAAGCAATAATCAGCATGGTGACCTTGTGTGGTCCATACTTTCTGGCCGTTGATGATCCATTCATCACCGTCAAGAACTGCAGTTGTCTTCAAGCTTGCAAGGTCAGAGCCTGAGTTTGGCTCAGAGAATCCCTGACACCAACGCATTTGACCGTTGAGAATTTGTGGAAGAAATTCTTTCTTCTGCTCTTCAGTTCCCCACTGAAGAAGTGTTGGGCCTACGAGAGTGTCGCCGAAGAAGTCGGCACGCATCGGAGCTTTTGCATTTGCAAACTCTTCTGACAGCACAACGCCTTGCATTGTGGTTAATCCCTTGCCGCCGTATTCCGTTGGCCATGTTGCGCAGATCCATCCACCTTCAAACAATTTGTTTGGCCATTCCTTGTTGAACTTGTCGCGAGCATCGTTGCTCATTTCGAAACCTTTATCGAACCAACCCTTCGGCAGGTTGTCGTGGAGCCACGCGCGAATCTCGGCGCGGAACAGTTCATCTTCGGGGGCGTAGGTAAGTTCCATGGTTGGTAATTCTGTCGGAACGAATGCCAATTCCACACATTGAACGAATGTGTCTGTTTACACACCGTTCACAGAGGGCTGACAGAGAGGAAAAATAGGGGTCATATCGTGGCCGCATGAGCGAATCAGCGTCCGTGCCTCTGATGATGGAGCAGCTTTCAGCAACTGACCTCTCAGTACTTCGAGTCTTAGTGGATTTTCCTGGGCGTGTGGCAAGTCGTGAGTCAATAATGCGCCTGGCGGGCCTGACCGATGTTTCATCTCGTCGTGTCGACTCTTCGTTAGTCGCTCTTCGACGAGTGCTCGGCGCAGACAACATCATCACCGTGCGACGTAGAGGATGGATGCTGTCTGATGAAGCACAGAAACTCGCCGTGAAACTCCTGCCTCGTGAGATATAACTAAGACCATGAATACTGCGCTACTTGCCAGCAGTGGCGCGATTGATTTCGGTTCAATTTTCACTGACCTTGCAATCATTCTCATTGTTGCCAAGATTGCAGCCGAGTTGTTTGAAAGAATTCGAGTTCCGGCTGTGCTCGGCGAAATCATTGCGGGCATCGTTATCGGCCCTTCGATGCTTGGCCTCATCGACCCAAGCGATGCAATGCGAATATTGGCTGAAGTTGGCGTCATTATTTTGCTGGCAGAAGTCGGTCTCGAGATGGACCTCACTGAGTTACGCAAGGTGGGTCGTGCATCAATGCTGGTCGCCATCATCGGCGTCGTTGTCCCGATGTCCTCTGGCGTATTGGCCGGATCAGTTCTCGGCGAATCACTGAATGCATCGCTATTCCTCGGCGCCGCGCTTGCCGCTACCAGTGTGGGAATAACTGCGCGAGTCTTTGGTGACTTACGCGCGCTTTCGTCTACTGAAGCGCGCATCGTTCTCGGCGCTGCAGTGGCAGACGATGTTCTCGGTCTCATCATTCTGACTGTGGTCACTCGAATCGTCCAACAAGGATCAGTTGACCTTGCTGGCGTGGCAAGCACCATTGGCATTGCTGTTGGGTTCATCGCAATTGCCGGCGCTGTCGGAATATTGGTTATCCCTCGCCTATTCGCATTCATTGGCGAACGTGCCGTTTCGCCTGCAACTATCGGAGTTCTCGCGGCTGGCCTAACGTTCGGATTCTCTGCGGCAGCAAGTGGCGCTCAATTAGCGCCGATCATCGGTGCGTTTATCGCCGGCACGGCACTTTCTCGCACCCCTCAACATGACCGAATCTCACGAGACTTTAAATCTCTTGGAGCCATTTTCATTCCGGTCTTTTTCCTTCAGATAGGAATTGACACCGATGTCACCAAATTCTTCTCGGGGCATGTTCTTTTTGTAGCGGCCATTCTCACGGTGATCGCTGTGGTTGGAAAAGTCGTTGCATCTGTTGGAGCCCGAGGCACCAACACAGACAAATTGCTGATCGGCATGGGCATGATTCCACGCGGTGAAGTGGGGCTGATCTTTGCATCGATCGGAGTGGTAGTCGGTGTGTTTGATGACGACTTATATGCAGTGATCTTGCTGGTCGTTCTCTTGACCACAGTCATTACCCCACCACTACTGCGCTGGCGCATCGAGCAGGCCGAAGAAACAGCCACAGCAGCAGACGCCGCCCTCGTGACCGAAGAACCAATCGGAGGATGGCTTGTAATTGCAAACAACGAAGTGCAACTACAAGGCAACCCACCTTCATCACTGGTGCTTTCGCTGGGTCTTCAGTCTGCACTTCTTGCAACTCACGCTCAGCCAAACGATTCACTACTTGACTGGATGCATACTCACCGTGCAATTGAGTTGACATGGGACCCTGCTTCTTCACAAGCGTTATTCGAAGTATTGCTCCGAGGAAATGCACGTTCTTGGAGATTTCTGGAAGTCACCAACATCATCGAACGCGCATTGCCAGAGATAGCCAAAGCAATTCGAGCACGCAGAGGTGACGCGTCAGAACTTGACCCAACGCACTCAATGCAGATGCCTACAGTCGAGACCCTTCGCGATCGTGTCGGACGAAATTCTTTATCTGATTCAGCCATCTTGTTTGCAGCTTTTGTGCTCGACTATTCAGATGACAGCCCAGCTGTTGGTGTGATTAACCGGTTGGCGTTACCAACAGAACTGTCGCATCAGATTCGGGCATTAGTTGTGGCTAGCGCTCTTTTACATACAGCAGTGTCAACTGAGACTCTTGAAAACAACTCGCGCAATATGGCTCAACTAGCTGACTTTCTCGGATCTCCATTGATGGTCGAACAGTGCCGAATGTTGACAGAAGCGCGCGGCAATCTTGAAGATTGGCAGTACCCAATGTTGCTTGACATCACGACTGGCGTGCAAAGACTTCTTGCTCATCCTGAACTCATTGAAGGAATAGAGGGCTCTGTTGAATCTGTGCGTCGTAGCGAAGCGATGGCACTGACTTCCGACCCACAGGTTCTCGACCGACTGAAACATGCAGCAGCTGTGTACATACTCGCCCATGAACCAGAAACGCTTGTTCGCCACGCTTCACTTGTTGAGCCTGCTCCACGTTCGGGGAAAGTTCGAGTTGGTGTCGAAAGCACTCTCCAACCTGGTCAATGGGTAATCAACATCGCAACACATGACATGCGCGGACTTCTCGCACGCATTTGCGCAGTCCTAGCTGAGAGAGGACTGGAAATCATGAGTGCCGATCTAGCCACATGGCCTGACGGAGCTGTTCTTGACTCTTTTGTTGTGAACTCGATGCAGAAACCAAATTCCGTGCAGATTGCCTTTGAGTTAGAACGCCGCCTCAAGCGGCGTCTTGATGCACCGCGCCGACTTATCAGCAATACCAACTCTCGTCTTTCAGTCAGCTTGGACAACGATGCGCATCCATGGCATAGCGTCATTCGGGTAACCGGAGCAGATCAACCTGGTCTCGTTCAAGCAGTAGCAACTGCCTTTGCAAAAGCTAAAACAAACGTTCACCATGCTCATATTTCGACGCAAGGCGACGACGTTTCTGACCGATTTGAAGTCTCAACACGGCATGGGCGCAAGTTGGGCTCACAAGCCCTCCAGCGCATCACCGATCTACTTTCCTAATTCCTGGACCGCGTTTACACAGAGTTAACACTCACACCATTTCGCCATATTCCTGAAACATGTGTGCGACAGATGAGAAATATCTCCTACGTACTGTGCTTGTAGTTGCACAAGCAACGCACCACACGTCGCGATAGCGACCGAGATGAAGGAGTAACGGACAGTGAAGTTGATCACGACAATTATCAAGCCATTCAAGCTTGACGATGTGAAAGACGCACTGAA
>WLSJ01000084.1 GCA_009705865.1 Actinomycetota bacterium
AAGTACGTCACCATTAGCCGTACATCAGCAACTGGAAAAGTGACTGACGTTTTGACTTCTAAGATCTCAAAACTGCTTACAAAGTCAGTGGCTTACTCCAAGGGTTCTACATATGCAACTAAAGTTGGAAATGTTTCACTTGGTTCAGTAACAGTCGATGACACAATCGTTGGCACTACATTGACTTTGCCTGCAACTCCAATTGTTGTTGCATATCGCAGTGGTACTTCTGGTACATCAAATAACTTCACTGATTACCTGAACAAAACCATGCCAAGTATTTGGACAAAACCAGCAAACGACTCGTTCACAACAGCTTTCCCAGGGACATTGCCTACAAACGGAACTTTCCAGGCCGCAAGCGGTTCAGATGGAGTTGCGGAATACGTACGGACTCACAATGGCGCTATCACGTACACCGAATTGTCGTACCTTGAAGAGCGTGCAGCTGGTGGAGTACGCTCAGCTGCAATTCAGAACAATTCACTTGCATACGTCTTGCCATCTTCGGCAGCTTCAGCAGAGTTCTTTGCAGAAGCAGCTGTTGATGAAGCCGGAACAGTGACTAAGGATTACACCGTGAAGTCAGCAACGGCATACATGATCAATGCAATTGCTTACGGTCTCGCATACAAGGCAGCTTCAACCGATAACGCGGCTGTTAAGAGCTACTTCAGCTACTTCTTGAACTCCTGTTCACCAAAGAACGCTGCAGGCGCAGGATACGCACCGTTGAGTGGTTCAATCCTTACGAAGGCACTTGCTCAAGTAGCAAAGATCAACGCAGGCTGATTAGTTCCCTCCAAGAACGTCCGTAAAGGGCCCGGTGCGAAAGCACCGGGCCCTTTTGGTGTTCTGGGGCAGAATAGAGACATGGCAACTATTCGCATCGTGAACCCAGCAACCGGACAACCAGAAGGAGAAGTGCCCAATCAGTCAGTGGCGCAGTGCTTAGAGGCTGCTGCGCGAGCAGCTGAAGCCTTCGCAACATGGCGCAAGACGCTTCCACGCCAACGAGCAGAAATACTGCGTCGTGCCTTTGAGATCATGATTGCCGAGCAAGAGCAGCTAGCCACATTGATCGTGCGAGAGAACGGCAAGGTGCTGTCTGATGCCCGCGCAGAAGTCGCCTATGCAGCCGAGTTCTTCCGTTGGTTTAGCGAAGAAGCCGTGCGCATCGATGGTGACTTGCGACAAGCACCGAACGGCACAAACTGGTTGGCTGTTACGCGCGAGCCAGTAGGTGTGGCGCTGTGTATTACACCGTGGAATTTTCCTGCAGCAATGGCAACACGAAAGATTGGGCCTGCTCTTGCGGCTGGTTGCACGGTGTTGCTGAAAGCAGCACATGAAACACCACTGACTGCATACGCAATTGCAGACATATTGCAACGCGCTGGGGTACCAGACGGAGTTGTGCAAGTGATTACTCCAGACCCGCCAGGGGAAGCAGTGCAGGCGTTGTTGTCATCGGGTCTTGTACGCAAGTTGTCGTTTACTGGCAGCACGCGAGTGGGTTCTCTGTTGATTGCACAAGCAGCCGAGAAAATTGTGAACTGTTCAATGGAGCTTGGTGGCAATGCACCGTTCATTGTGTGTGATGACGCTGATATTGACGCTGCAGTTGATGGTGCCATGATTGCAAAAATGCGTAACGGGGGAGCAGCATGCACGGCTGCCAACCGCTTCTATGTGCAGTCATCGGTGCTTGATGAATTCACATCAAAATTCACTACACGAATGGCAGCGTTGGTCTTAGGTAATGGGTTAGATGCAACTACAACACTCGGACCACTGGTTAGTGCAGCACAGCAAGCACGCGTTGCGCAGTTGGTGGAACGTGCGGTGGCAGATGGAGCCACAGTTTTATGTGGTGGCACGTCAACAGCGGCACCGATGCACGGATACGCCGCAACAGTTTTAACTGGCGTAAAACATGAACATTTCATCGTGCAACAAGAAGTCTTTGGGCCGGTTGCGCCAATTATTGAAGTGAGCGATATTGAAGAAGCCATACCGCAGTACAACGATGTTGATCATGGCTTGGTGTCATACATCTACACACGAAATCATGGCCGGGGCATGCGCCTAGCGAACGCTTTAGAAACCGGCATGGTGGGGCTGAATCGCGGATTGGTCTCTGATCCGGCAGCTCCATTTGGTGGCGTCAAGCAATCGGGCCTTGGTCGCGAAGGTGGGCACGATGGGCTGCTCGCATTCCTTGAGACAAAGTACGTCTCAACAGAGTGGTGACCTTCCATCGTGCTCACCACGGAGCCGTAGTACTGTTGCTGACGTGAGCGACCAAAAAACTGATACTCAAAACGCGTGGCTTTCGCCTGAAGACATCGCACAGGTGCGCAACCAGGTCCCCATCATCTATGTCGATGCAGTGCCCGTGCGGGTGAACCCAGACGGTGAAGTCACCCATATTGGCATGCTGTTGCGTCAGGCAGCCGATGGCAGCATCAGCCGCATGGTGGTCTCTGGCCGCGTCATGTTGAACGAAAGAATTCGCGATGCCCTGATGCGCCATCTCGAAAAAGACCTAGGTTCTTTAGCCTTGCCTCGTATTCCGCCCGAACCGGCGCCGTTCACGGTGATTGAGTACTTCCAAGACCCCTCTGTTTCGGGTTTTTACGATCCTCGCCACCACGCCGTCAGTTTGGCGTATGTGGTTCCGGTGACAGGTGAGTGTCAACCAAGCCAACAAGCTCTCGACCTCGCGTGGTTTACTCCGAAAGAAGCAGTGAGCGACAAAGTTATTCGCGAAATGACAAGCGGTCATGATCGTCTGATTCGTTTAGCGCTTGCCTCAGTGGGACAACTTCCCTGAACTAGATTTGGTGTGTGCCAGAGGGCGACGCCAACTATCGAGCAGCAGCAGAACTGCGTACCGCATTAGTTGGTAAAACCATCTCCCGATTCGATGCATCAGGCATGGACGGCCCTTCTCCGCAATTGGGTTCTGCCGTCGAAAGCGTTGTCTGCCATGGCAAACATATTGAAATGCTTTTTGATGATGGCATTGTGTTGCATACACAAACTGGTTTTCGTGGTGGGTGGCACTTGTATCACCGTGGTCAGAAATGGCGCACTCGACGTCATCTTGCGCGAGTCATTATCGAGACAGAAGAATGGGTCGCTGTTGCTTTCCGAGTTCCGCTTGTAGAAACGTATCGAGAGTTTGATCAGACACGTCACCCGCGCGCCGGCCGTCGCGGTCCAGACCTCACAAATCTCGAAGCTGATTTGCACGAATGTGCGTCTCGTCTTTTTCATTACGACAAACCGAACGCAACAATTGCTGATGCAATGCTCGACTCGCGCGTTATGGGTGGCATCACAAATGTGTATCGATGTGAAGTGTTGTGGTCATGCGGAATTCATCCGTGGGCAAAAGTGTCTGAAGTTCCTCAATCAACGTGTCTTGATTTAGTTCTTACTTCTGCAGCTCAATTGCGCGCAAACCAATATTCACCGGTACGTGTTACAGCGCCTGATGTGCCAGGCGGATTAGCTGTGTATGGCCGCAACGGTCAAAAATGTGTTCGCTGTGGAGACGTGATTCGACTAACAAAAATGGGCGAATTGGCTCGATTGTTGTACTGGTGCCCTGGGTGCCAGGTGGGGTGTGAGCCGTATCCGGTGCGCGATGATTCAGACCCCATTGCACGCACGATGGATTCACATCCTGCTGGGTCACAGTTCATCGGCGACATCTTGCGTCACCGACCAGCGTCGTAGTTTTAGGCTCTGCCTAACACGCGGTCGACGACAATTTCGATAGCTACTCGATCTTCGCGTTCACCAGGTTGTCGATATCGAGCCGCATAACCGGCCACAGCAGCAGCAACACGTGTGGGGTCGTCCGTACCTGTCACCGTGCCTTCAAGGCTTAGCCAACGCCCACCATCAACTTGGGACACAACGGCGCGTCCACCACGCAGAGCATTTTTGTATTTCACCGAAGATGGAAATGTGATGATGCGCACCACATGTAGTTCAGCATCATAAGAAAAACCGACGGGAACAACATGCGGTGAGCCATCACGGCGCAGTGTGGTGAGAGACGCCAAGTGATATTCGCTGAGAAATGCGAGCATCTCGTCGGTGATATTTGGTGTGGTGCTCATGGTTAGTTGGTATTCAGTGCGTCAAGAATATTGACTCGTGTTGCTCGCCATGCTGGGTAGATGGCGGCGAACAAACCAACAATGAATGACATCACCATAATCACAATGGTTGGGCCAACAGGCAACTTGAACGATGTAAGACCTTGATCTTTCAAAGCAAACACAATGACCCAGCCCAAGCCAATGCCCAGAATGATTCCGAGCACGGCTCCGAGGAGCGATGTAATGACACTTTCCCAGCGCACAGTGGTCCGCACTTGAGATCGAGTCATTCCGACAGCCCGCAATAGCCCCAGTTCTCGCTGTCGTTCGAACACGCTGAGAAGCAATGTAATGATGATGCCGACAATTGAGATGATGACTGACAACATCAGCAATCCGTAGATAAGGCCAAGAAGTTGGTTCACTTGACCAGACTGCTTATTGATGTATTCCTGTTTCGTAAGAAGATCGCCTTGGCCATACTTCTTTACCGCTGCGGTCAATGCAGCAACAGTCTCTGCCTTATCTGCTCCGGCTTTGGTTTTGATGTAGACACCAACATCAAACATGACAACGGGAGTGCCATCAACGAGATGACTGTTGGCAACGTAATCACCAATTTCGTTGTTGACATATATGCCAGAAACAGTAAGAGGCCGTGTCACACCATCAGCAAACGTTGTTTGCACGACTGCGCCAACAGAAATATTTTTTCGTTTCGCCGTCTTTTCTGAAAGAAAGATATTCGACGTCTTGAGGTCTGCATATGTTGCGTTGATGAGGCCGATATCCCATACCCCATCAACTGTTTCTGGAGTCACAGTGGTGAGGTACTGTCCCTTGCCGTCAATCTTGACTGTGAGAAATCCGAAACCAGTTGCTTTTTCTACTTGTGGCAACTTATTCAAGTCGATAGCTAACGTCGGACTCAGGCCACCAAAACCTCTTGCGTCAGTGCTGATGGCGTAGTCGCCTTTGAACTGCGCAGTAAAGACATCGTCGATCTGACCTTTAATTGATGCTGCCAACGCGGTGACCGCGGTAACTAACGCAACGCCAATCAATACTGGCGACGCAGTACGTGACGTGCGCTTTGGGTTACGCGCAGAGTTCTGGCGTGCCATAACCCCAGTAATTCCGCGGAATCGGGCAGCAGGACGACCAAGGAACAAGGCGACTGGTCGCGCAATGATTGGCCCGAGCACGATGGTGCCGATAAACACCAACAAGATTCCGATTCCAAGGTATGAGTTACTAGCACCAGACATCACGAATCCGACTACGGCAATACCAAGAATAATTGATGCAAATCCAGTGATGAGACGCTTGCGACCTGGTGCAGCAATTTCAAGCGCGGTTGCGCGCATTGCAGCTAACGGCGGAACCTTGCCAGCACGTCGCGCAGGCAAGATGGCCGACAGAACCGTAACGATGAGTCCAATGATGATGGTTGAGACCACAGTGTTCTGCGATACAACCAGGCCACCGTTCGGAATGTCAATGTTGACGGCGCGAAGAAGTGCACTGAGACCAGCAGACAAACCAATTCCTGCTACAAGACCAATGATTGAACCGATGAGACCAACTGCGATGGATTCAATCAACATGGTGCGAGTGATTTGTTTACGGCTTGCACCAATGGCGCGCAATAACGCATTTTCGCGCTGACGTTGGGCAGCACTAATTGAAAACACGTTGTAAATAACGAAGCAACCGACACCAAGGGCAATGAAGCTGAATGTCTTCAACAAAATGCCAAAGAAACTAAGAGCACTACCAATTTGGTCTTGCGTCTCAGCGGTAATTTGCGCACCCGTCAGCGTTTCAGTTTTGTATTTGGCAGGAATTGCGGCGTTAATTGCCTTTGCCAACTCAACGTCAGATTTTGATCCGTCACCACTAACGAGGATGTCATCAAATAGGCCTGGCTTTGCAAGAAACTCAGATGCAGTGGTTGGGTCGAACAATGCAAAAGTTGCGCCACCAGGCGAACGGACATCGCCGTACGAGGCAATTCCTACAAGTGTGAATTCACGGCTACCAGATTGCGCGACAACCTTTACGGTGTCGCCAACAACGTATTTGCCGTTCTTTGCTGATGCCTCATCTAGTGCGACATCTTTTGGACCCATGGGCCATTCGCCTTGCGAGATAGTCCACAAAGCACCTTTAAATTTCATTGCAACGCTGCCGAATGTTGGTGGGCCTTGGCCGTCAGAGCCGAGGGGTTTTCCGTCCTTACCAATAATGCGAGCAAATGCCTGAACATCTGGCACTGCATCGCTCACGCCAGGAACCTTTTTGACTAGGTCTACTAATTCAAGAGGAATACGTTGGCGCTCTTCTTGTCCGAAGTTTCCTTCAATGACTTGAGTGGACCGAACGTATGAATCAACGTTCTTAAAGACGTCAGAGAACAAATTGTCGAACGTGCGGTTGAGGGTGTCAGAGAACACTGAAGTGCCCGCCAAGAAAGATGTGCCGAGAATGACGGCGAGCGATGTGAGAATCAGTCGGGCTTTTCGACCCAAGATGCCCTTGATGGCAATACGAAACATGTCTTAGTTTCCGAGGCTCTTCATGAGGTCAAGAACGCGAGCAGCTGTGGGCTCTGTCATTTCATTGACAACATGGCCGTCGGCCAAGAAGATGATGCGGTCTGCGTAGGCAGCGGCAACGGGATCATGGGTCACCATCACAATTGTTTGACCAAGATCATCAACTGCTTTACGCATGAATGTCAAAATTTCAGCACCAGTAATGGAGTCAAGGTTTCCCGTTGGTTCGTCAGCAAAAATAATGCGAGGTTGTGATGCAAGTGCGCGAGCAACAGCAACACGCTGTTGCTGTCCGCCAGATAATTCACTGGGGCGATGGGTGAGCCGGTCTTGCAAGTGCACAGTGCCAATTACTTTTTGAATCCACGCTTCGTCGCCTTTGTTGTTTCCCAACATGAGCGGCAGACGAATGTTTTCATTTGCAGTAAGAGTCGGAACAAGATTGAACGACTGGAATACAAAACCAATCTTTTCGCGACGTAGTTCAGTGAGTTCTTTGTCCTTCATGGTGGACAAGTCAGTGCCGTCAATGATTGCTGAGCCAGACGACAATTCGTCAAGGCCTGCAATGCAATGCATCAGTGTTGATTTGCCTGAACCACTGGGGCCCATGATTGCTGTGAATTGTCCTTCGTAGAAGTCAACTGAAACGTCACGAAGTGCATATACGGCGTCCTCGCCGGAGCCGTATACCTTCGTTGCAGAGATGGCGGAAGCAGCGATTGTCGATGTCTGGGGGGTCATTTCCCCATGTTACTAAGCGATATTTACTTAGGTTGTGCAAGAACGCGAAGATATGGCTTCACGGTCTTCCAACCCTGTGGGAACAGTGTTTTTGCATCTTCATCAGAAACTGCAGCACCAATAATGACGTCACCGCCGTTTACCCAGTTAGCAGGAGTTGCCACTTTGAATTTGGCTGTCAATTGCAATGAGTCAATAACGCGAAGAATCTCGTCGAAGTTACGGCCAGTAGATGCTGGGTAAGTGAGTGACAACTTGATCTTCTTGTCTGGC
>WLSJ01000085.1 GCA_009705865.1 Actinomycetota bacterium
ACTGCAGGGTCCATGCGAAATACAAGAACCTCAACGGGGCGTTGTTCGCCAGAGACGTACGTAAAATTCTTCATCAGATGAGTCCGGAAGGAACGAGAGATACAAGTTCTGGCGTGATTTCAGAAATATTACGAACCCCACACAAAGACATAGTGCGCTCTAAATCTTCGGTCAACATGGAAAGTACTTGTTCGACACCGGATTCACCTGCAGCCCCAAGGCCGTAAAGGTAACTACGACCCAATGTGCATGCAGATGCGCCAAGAGCAATTGCTTTCACAATGTCGCTGCCTCGGCGAATGCCACCATCACAAATCAGAGGCAATGTGCCGCCTGTTGCTTGTGCAACTGGCGCAAGGAGGTCAAGGGGGGTGGGAGCAGAATCGAGCTGACGACCGCCGTGGTTAGATAACGCAACAGCATCGATGCCGTGTTGTTGTGCAAGAACTGCATCTGCAACTGATTGCACTCCCTTCAAAATGATGGGGCCATTCCAGTTGGCGCGAAACCATTCAAGATCATCCCATGACAATGCTTGATCAAATTGTTCGGAAATGAATTGCGAAAGCGTTACCGCAGTGCCTGCGTTTCCTTGAGAGGTAGCAATATTGGAAAAGGTGATGGGTTCATGACGTATGAAGTCCCATGTCCAAGCAGGATGAGTTATTCCGTCGACGATTGTGCCGAGACCAAGTTTGGGGGGAAGTGTGAACCCACGTCGGACATCGCGTTCACGCCGTCCGAGCACTGCGGTGTCTACTGTGAGCATGATTGCTTCGTATCCGCTTGCCTGTGCGCGGGCCAACATGTCTTTAAGGAGCACGCGGTCTCGCCAGACATACACCTGAAACCACTTTGGCCCATTGCTGACAGCTGCTACTTCTTCAATTGATCGTGTTGACAATGTTGACAAGCAATAGGGAAGACCATGGCGAGCAGCGACGCGTGCAACGGACAGTTCGCCCTGGGAATGCGCAATACGGGTAAAGCCAGTGGGAGAAAAGAGTAACGGTGTCGTAAGGGCGTGTCCGAGAAATGATGTACTCGTATCAATGCCGCTGACGTTGCGGAGAATACGGGGGACAAATTCATATTGTTGAAAAGCCGCAGAGTTACGGCGCATGGTGATTTCATCTTCAGCAGCACCGTCGATGTAGTCAAATATTCCGGCGGGAAGCCGTCGTTGAGCAATGAGACGCATGTCGGCGATGTTTGCTGCGCGAGCCAGACGACGCTTGCGGCGAGACAGTGTTGGCATGGAAAAGCTGGCCACAGAACGAAGCGTCTTCAGAATTCCCATGATGTCCCTCCGTTGGTTCCTCAAGGTTACGACACGAGCCCCGTGTTCGCTTTGGTGATGAGAGGGTTGTTGGGTGAGACTTCTCTTGTGTCGTTTCCATCAGATCTCGAGATAGCCCAGGCGGCAACCATTGAGCCGTTGACCCAGATTGCCGAACAATTGGGAATAGACGCAGAGCACCTAGAGCCATACGGCCGCCATGTCGCCAAGATTGATCTTTCGGTACTGCAGAGCGTTTCATCTCGCCCAGTCGGAAAATATGTGGTGGTCACAGCTATTACGCCAACACCACTAGGCGAAGGTAAGACGACTACGTCAGTTGGTCTTGCGCAAGCCATGAAGCACATCGGCAAAGTGGGGCTTCTTGCATTACGTCAGCCATCAATGGGTCCAACTTTTGGAATTAAGGGCGGTGCTGCAGGTGGTGGGTATAGCCAAGTGATACCGATGGAAATTCTGAATTTGCATCTCACGGGTGACTTTCATGCAGTGACTGCAGCACATAATTTGCTCGCGGCAATTGTTGACAATCATTTGCATCAGGGCAATGCGCTCGGACTGGCCCTTGACAAAATCACGTGGAAGCGAGTTCTTGACGTCAATGATCGTGCATTACGCAATGTGACGATTGGTCAAGGTTTAAAAGAAGACGGCATCGAACGCGAATCAGGTTTTGATATCACGGCTGCTTCTGAAGTGATGGCGTTATTGGCACTCGCAACTTCTATGGAAGACCTTCGCGCTCGGCTGGGGCAAATTGTTGTGGGCTATACGGCTAATGATGTAGCAGTCACAGCAGAACAGATTGGTTGTGCTGGTGCAATGGCTGTCATCTTGCGTGATGCAATCAAGCCGAATCTCATGCAGACGCTCGAAAACACTCCTGCTCTTATTCACACGGGACCGTTTGGCAATATCGCAACGGGTAACTCGTCGGTGATTGCAGACAAGATGGGCATTCACATGTGTGATTACCTCATCACTGAAGCCGGCTTCGGAGCTGACATGGGTGCTGAGAGGTTCTTCAATATCAAATGTCGTGTGTCGGGTATGAAACCTGATGCTGCAGTGTTGGTTGCAACTGTTCGGGCACTGAAAGCACATTCTGGTTTGTACAAAGTGGTTGCAGGAAAACCATTGCCTCCAGAGATGCTGCAAGAAAACCCGGCTGATGTGCGTGCTGGTGCTGCCAACCTGGCAAAACAGATTGAAAATGTTCTCGCACACGGTGTGTCACCTGTTGTTGCAATTAACGCATTTCCCACGGATTTTTCAAGTGAGCACGATGTTATTCGTGAGTTAGCCGAATCAATGGGGGCACGTGTTGCGGTATGCACTCATTTTTCAGACGGTGGTGCTGGCGCAGTTGACTTGGCTAACGCTGTTGTAGCCGCTTGTGATGAACCAAACAACTTCCACTTCTTATACGAAGCAACTGCACCGTTGAAGGAAAAGATTTCTGCAGTTGCCACCAAGATTTACGGGGCCGCCACTGTGGAATATTCAGACCTCGCCAACGAACAGCTGGCCCGATATGACGCAAATGGGTTTAGTCATTTGCCAGTCTGTATTGCCAAGACTCACCTCAGTATTAGTGGTGACCCCTCATTGAAAGGCGCGCCCACAGGGCACACATTGGTGGTGCGTGAAGTGCGTGCGTCAGTTGGTGCCGGTTTTATCTACCCAATCGTGGGCAACATGCGCACGATGCCGGGCTTGGGTGCTGACCCAGCCGCACTTCACATTGACATCGGGCCTGACGGCCGTGTCGTTGGCTTGTTCTAATTTATTTGCCGCGTAGTGCAGCAACAATTGGCGCGCACTCATCAACATTTTCGCCGCCAACGATGGTGTAACTAAAGCCCCACCGTTCACGACGTTCAAGAAGTTGTTCGATGCATTGCTCGACTGATCCGATTAATGCAAATGGTGATGCATCAATCATCTCTGCTGATACTCCAAACATCGAAGAGATTCCCTCAATGGTTGCAGCGCGATCGTTTGTTACTTTCACGAAGAACGTACGAATATTCATTTCGATATCGTTCAGGCGGTGAGCACCGGCGGCAGCAACAATTGCAACTTTCTCGTCAACTGATTCTGCTGTCATGGTTGAAAGTGCTTCTGGTCCGACAACTCCTGCTGTCAGGGTGCCGTTAATGCCAATAATGTCGGCTTCGCGAGCGGCATAGGTCAGAACTCGCTTTCCGCCACCACCAATGAGAAGTGGTGGACGAGCCTGAACGGGCTTTGGTTGACCGTTGTAATTCGTGATCGTGTAGTGATCGCCCGAGTACGAAAATGCACCATCGGCCATAGCGCCGCGAATGACGGCGATTCCTTCAATGAATCGATCAATGCGAACCTTGGGGGAGTCATACGGCATGCCTGCTTCTTCATAGTCACTGATCATCCAGCCGGCCCCAAGGCCAATTTCAAGACGTCCCTCTGACAGAAGGTCGATAGTTGCGAGTTCCTTGGCAAGAACAACTGGGTGTTTGTAGTCGTTATCAAATACCAAAGCACCGACACGCAATGTGGAAGTTGCGCTAGCGGCAGCCATCAGAGCAGGGATTGGAGCTAGTTGGTCTGTGAAGTGATCAGGCATGGTGAGTACTTCGTACCCGGCAGCTTCTGTGCGACGGGCAAGTTCAGCCCATCCTTTTGCTGTTGTCTCTTTGGAGACCTGAACACCGAATCTGAAACCGCGATGGGGAAATTGTGACATGAAACAACGCTACCGACACGGGTGACGCGTTGTATCAATCACAGGCAAGTACGGTGTTTTGTGTTGTGAAGTCCCCACTGAATTGGTCCATGCGCTTTGGCGTAGCTCTTGTGGCTTCATCGTTAGTGCTCACGGGCGCAATCGTTGGTGCTGCTCCGCAAGTGTGGCGCGCTCTGAATGCTCATCAAGAGACACCAGTGGCCTTGCCGACTTTTAGCGGTCTGTCAACTAGGACTCGCATTATGGGCGTAGCCGATAAGCAAATCGGGGTCTTTGAACTTGAGAACAGCCAACCGTTAGATATCGGATCCGTTCCAGACGTAGTTGTCGCTGCAGTTCTGGCCGTTGAGGATTCTGGTTTCTATCGGCACAAGGGCGTCAACTTGCGGGCCTTGGTACGAGCCACACTTGCAAACTTTCAATATTCAAGCGGTCGGCAAGGTGCGTCCACAATTACTCAACAAGTAGTGAAGAATGAATTTCTTGCTGGTCTTCCGCGAGATGGTCGCTACAAGATTTTGCAAGCGCGTTACGCGGTGATGCTTGAAAAAAAGGTGTCTAAAGCCCAAATTGTTGAGCGATACCTCAACACTGTTTTCTTTGGCAATAACGCGTACGGCATCCAAGCAGCGGCTGATGTGTACTTTCAAAAGAAGGTGTCTGACCTGACGTTGACTGAAGCTGGATTCCTCGCTGGACTCGTACGAGCTCCTTCTACGTATGATCCGATACGTCGGCCAGAACAATCACGCCGTCGATTTGAGCAAGTTCTTGATCGATTCATTGATGTAGGACTAATGACGGCTACAGACCGCGATACGACGCTTGCGTCATGGCAACCACCAGAGTCAGTGACAAGTGCTCCTGAGCGTCCGACGAGCCGTACATATTTCACGGAAATGGTGCGTGATTATTTGTTGAATAAGTCGACCATTCTTGGTGTTACATATCCAGAGCGATATAACGCGTTGTATCGCGGCGGCATCACTGTGCACACCACTATTGACCCTGCGATGCAAGCAAAGGCCGAAAAAGCTGCAAAAGATAAATTGCCTGTGAACAAGACCGGCATTCAGTCATCGATGATGTCACTTGACACCGCTACTGGTGCAATGCGGGCTGTTGTTGGAGGTCCTGGGTTTTCACCTGGGCGTAACGAAGTGAATCTTGCCTTGCGTCGGCGTCAAACGGGTTCAAGCATCAAGATGTTTGTGCTCACTGCAGCGTTAGAAGCAGGAGCGCAAGCTAGTGACCTCATTGACGGCACTTTGCCGTGCACATTTCCTAACCCAGGACTTCCATCTGAGCCGTTTGTCATTACTAAGGGAGTCAGTCACCCAGTGTCACCCTTGGCAGAGCAAACGTGGTTGTCAATCAACTGTGCTTACGCGCGCTTGGCACAAATTGTCGGCCTGAATCGAGTTGTCAATATGACATATCGACTTGCATCGTCAAGTTATTTGACACGTGATTTGTACACCATTCAGCCCTATGCCAGTTTTTCAACCGGAGCCAACGAACTGAGTGCACTTGACATGGCTTCGGGAGCACAAACGATCGCAAATGGTGGAATACATAACGAGCCATACTTCATTGAAAAAATTGAGGGCCCGAGTGGGCTTTTATATCAACACACAATGGCTCCGACGCAAGTGATTACCAAAGAAATTGCCGATGCCGAAGTTGACATTTTGAAGCAAACGCTTATCAAGGGAACCGCTCGTCGCGATCCGCTTGATGGCAAAAGACCAGCCGGGGGTAAGACCGGTACTCAAGACGAAAACACCAATGCGTGGTTTGTTGGCTTTACAAAGCAACTCACGACAGCTGTGTGGGTGGGTGACCCAAAGGGGTACACGCCGATGGTGAATATTCCTGAGTTCAAGGCCGATGGTGTCTCGAAGGTGACAGGTAACGCGTATCCAGTAAAAATCTGGAAGGCGTATATGGATGCAGCGCATAAAGATCTGCCAGTTCTGAATTGGGATGCGCCGCCAGCACCAACACGCAATCCACTTCGTCTGTATTTGCCCGGAGTTGATTGCATTGCAGAATTGGTGTCAGGAAAATTGCCAAAGACATCTACCGGCACAATCACCACGGTGGTTCCTTCAGTGACAACGACAACTGTTCCGGTTGTCACAGCAACGACTACTACAACCCCGGGCGCTGTCACTGTTCCCGTTGCGCCGCCAACGACTGCATATCGCGGACCGGTGGTGAAGATTGTGGACCCAGGAACAACGATTGCACCAACTGATACGAACCCCACAACGCCTGTGAATGGCGTCGATCCTTCTCGTTATTACGTCTATGACTGCGGTAAGGGAATTCCAGCTTCCATAAAGACCATTCCTGCGGGGTAGTTAGTCCCTAATGTGGGGTTGATGTTTCTTTGGTTTATTGGCACAGCAATTATTGCGGTCTTGTTTGTTTTTCGCGATGACCGATTTGATTACAGGGTGTTAGCGCTGGGCGCGGTGTTGCCTGATCTGATCGATGTTTTCACGGGTGGTGCGTGGGTCTTCCATTCCGTTCTTGGAAGCGTGTTGTCACTTGTTCTCGTTATGGTGTTCGCACGCCGCGGAACAGCCGCTCGTCGTATGTCGTTGGCGATACCAATTGGCATGTTTATGCACTTGGTATTCGATGGCGCGTTTAACAACACAAAAGTTTTTTGGTGGCCTTTTGCTGGGTTCAATTTCGGTGGAGCATCAATCCCAAGCTTCGACCGCTTGTGGCTCAACATAATTCTTGAAATTGCAGGCGCCGCCATGTTGTTGTGGGTAGGGCGTACGAACAACTTGTCGTCTCCCAGTGCACGACAGGCATTTTTTCGCACAGGTCGACTCGTATTGGAAGAAAAGTAACCGCCATGTTGATTTTGCTCCGACATGGACAAACAGCAGCCAATGCCAAAGCGTTGCTGCAAGGCCGAATGAATTTGCCTCTCGACCCTGAAGGCGAACAGCAAGCCAGTCGCAGCGGTGAATTTCTCCGTGCTGCATATCCAGATGCGTTAATCATCTGCAGTCCTTTAACTCGTGCACATCAAACCGCCAGCGCAATTTCTGAATCAGTCACCATTGATGAACGTTTCATAGAACTTGACTATGGCGACTGGGACGGAGTTGCGCTGACTGATGTTGACCAAACGTTGTGGGCGCAGTGGCGCAAAGACTCAACGTTTCGACCGCCAAATGGAGAGACATTGATTGAATTGGATAACAGAGTGCGGCCAGCTTTTGAAGACATCAGTGAACGCGCACAAAAAGGCAACGTGATTGTGGTCAGTCATGTGTCACCAATAAAAAGCGGAGTCACGTGGGCGCTTGGTACTGGACCCGAGACAACATGGCGAATGCAATTAGATCGCGCATCAATTTGCCGCATAGCAATTGGGCCGCGTGGGCCTGCACTAGTTGGGTTCAACGAGACTTCACATCTCTGATGCCGTTGGGTGACGGTGAGTCACCCTGTAAGCGGGGTTTTGTCCGTGCTTTCGCACTGGATGATCATCCCTCTATGCGATCTACCCGAAGGTTGCCTTGCGGCAGGCGGGCAGCCCAGCCTTCTGCTTGATCTTGCTTCACATGGGGTTTACCAAGCCATATGAATCGCTTCA
>WLSJ01000086.1 GCA_009705865.1 Actinomycetota bacterium
GCCCGCAGCATTACGACGCGGTGATCTGATGGTCACTGTGTCTACTGGTGGTGCAAGCCCAGCTCTTGCTTCATGGTTGCGTTCCCACCTTGAACTTTCGATTGTCCCTGAGTTTGAAGAGGTGGTGTCACGTCTTGCTGTTGAGAGAGCACGTATTCATGCTGAAGGTGAATCAACCGAAAATGTGCAGTGGCAACCAATCATTGCGGGTGTAATGGCAGACCTTGGTATGACATGCCCGGTTGTCCGCGAAGTGGAAACAGCGCAATGACCGTGCATCTTGTTGGCGCAGGTCCGGGTGACCCAGAACTTCTTACGGTGAAGGCTGTGCGCCTTATTGGCGAAGCAGATGTGATCGTGCATGACTATTTGTCGAACGATTCCATTCTTGAATTAGCGAAACCCGGTACCGAATTCATTGATGTTGGCAAGAAGCCTGGCAACCCAACACCACAAGAACTAATTAATGCGTTGTTGGTGCATCTTGGTGCACAGGGAAAGAACGTTGTACGCCTCAAGGGCGGTGACCCATTTGTGTTTGGTCGCGGTGGTGAAGAAGCGCAAGCCCTGATGGAAGCACGCATTCCGTTCACTGTGGTGCCTGGCATTACGTCTGCCATTGGTGTGCCGGCAGCTGCAGGTATTCCGGTGACGCATCGCAATGTGTCGCCAGCGTTCACTGTTGTTACCGGACATCGCGAATCAGGTGGCTCTACAAATATTGCATGGGAAGCCCTTGCTCAGGTTGGCGGAACAATTGTTGTGTTGATGGGTGTTTCTGAACGGGCACTGATTGCTGAACGCCTCATGGCTGGTGGGTTATCTGCCACTACCCCTGTTGCTGCAATTCGGTGGGGTACGCGAGCAGAACAAGTTGTTGTACGCACCACATTGGGCGAACTGGGAACTACACAATTGAAGGCACCAAGCACCATTGTTATAGGTGCGGTTGCAGCATATGAATTCTTAGATGCCACATCGACTGACCAGTTAGTAGCGGGTGCGTAATATGCGTCGCTCTATTGATGTTGTACAGATTGATGCCGCAGATCTTCCCGATGGTCTCGAAGACACGACGCCCATCATGTGGACTGTTGCCGTCAGTGACGACTACGACGATGCAACACCTCGCGTGGTGCTGACCGTTGAGCCATTAGGTGGACAAGGTGAAGGCCTCGTTGCACACCTTGCACCAGAAAATGCCCGCAGATTACGAAAAGCACTAGCAGATGCCCTCCGTGAGGTGGGCGAAAAGGAATAGCCATGACAATTGCTGAAGCCCCTATCCCACGTGACCTTGACGCAGAACAACTGCGTGACATTGAACGGTTCGAGATTGCCATTGATCAATTCTTGAAAGGCGAAATCTCAGACGACGTGTTTCGCGTGATGCGATTGAACAACGGCATCTATGGCCAGCGCCAAGGTGGCACAAACCAAATGGTGCGCGTGAAGTTGCCAGCAGGTTCAATTACCCCAGAACAATTTGATGTGATGGCTGACTTGTCATCTGAGTTCTCACGAGGCTGGGGTCACATCACCACCCGCCAGAACATTCAGTTCCACTTTGTTGATCTTCGTCGCATTCCAGATTTGTTGCGTCGTCTGGCTGATGTACAGCTCACCTCGCGTGAAGCATGTGGTGACACAGTGCGAAACGTGATGGCGTGCCACCTTGCTGGTGCATGCCCATACGAGAAACTAGACGTGACTCCGTGGGCCGAAGCTGTGTATCGCCATTTCGTGCGTAACCCATTGGGCCAACGTTTACCGCGTAAATTCAAGGTGAACTTCTCTGGATGCTCAACTGACTGTGGTCAGGCAATGTTCAATGACGTTGGTGTTGTTGCTGCTACTCGCACACGCGAAGACGGCAGCATTGAATCTGGCTTTCGTATTTACATTGCTGGCGGACTTGGTGCAACACCTCACCCAGCGCTTGCGTTAGAAGATTTCACAACACGTGAAGACTTGTTGCCAACTGTTGAAGCCGCATTGCGCGTGTTTGATCAAACCGGTAATCGCGACAACAAGTTGCGCGCCCGCATGAAGTGGGTTGTAGACCAGTTGGGAATTGAAGAAGTGCGTCGTCGCGTTATCAAGATTCGCCACACACTTCCTGCTTCGTCATCATGGCCTGGTGGAATTCCGGCTGAAGTTCGCAATGCTGGCGATGCACCTGCTGGTCGCATTGCTGAAGGTGAAGTATCGCAGGTGGGGCAAAGCACCATCATCAACTTCACTTCGTCAGATCCGTTCCGTCGTTGGGAAAATGCAAGCGTTATTCGCGGTGCAGCAAATGGCACAGTGTCTGCAATTGCATATGCGCCTCTTGGTGATATCACCGCTGACCAGTTCCGTGCACTTGCAAACATTCAGCGCCACTTCAAGTCTGATGTTCGTTTGTCGAACCGCCAGAACGTGGTGTTCCGTAGTTTGCAGCCAAGCCAAATGCGCGAGTTGTACGACATGCTCGATGCAATCGGTATGGCACAGCCTGGTGCTGAACTTGCCCGTGACGTTGTTGCATGCCCTGGTGCAGATACCTGCAACATTGCAGTCACGCAATCTCGTGGCCTTGCAAAAGCAATAGGAGACAAACTGGAAGAAGAAGGACTCGCTGAAATTGGCGGAGTTCGCATCAACATTTCAGGGTGCACCAATAGTTGTGGTCAACACCATGCAAGCGATATCGGTTTCTTTGGTGCCGAGCGTCGTGCACACGGCAAATCATTGCCCGGCTATCAGATGCTTCTTGGCGGATACGTGGGCGAAGAGCAGATTCACTTCGGTGAAAAAGCATTGCGTGTGCCAGCAAAGGCAGCACCTGAGGCTGTAGCTCGCGTGGTACGACGGTTCGCTGCTGAACGCTCTGCTGCTGAAACATTCCAGGGCTGGCTTGCACGTTCTGGCGGCGCTGTTGCCGTTGCTGATGGTTTGCGTGATCTTGATGAGATCCCACAGCCTGATGTAGCTCCTGAGTTCTTCATTGACTACGGCGAGACTGGGCCATTTTCTGGCGAAGTCGGCGACTCGGAATGCGCTGTCTGATTTCTTTCTAAGAACAGATACTCTCGCTGTGTATGCGGTGGGTGACATGGGATCAGGCGATAATCGCCGCAATAGTCAGCGCGGTTATCGCGTTAGTTGTCTCTAGGGCGCCGTCTACACCACGACGTGATTTTGTTCTTGCGTTATGCAAAGAGTTTTCACTGATTGCGGTGCTGTACACCATGTGGCGTCTTGCCATGGTGTTGCCACTTGATCAGCCTGTTGGCGCACTTGGGCGCGCACGCGATATCAACAGATGGCAACAGAATTTTCATCTTCCGTCAGAATTATCGCTACAACATTTTGTGATGCGATATGACTGGCTCGCACGATCTACCAATTTCTTTTATGCAGTAGTGCATGTACCAGCAACTATTGCGTTTCTTGTGTGGCTCTTTGTTCGCCATCGTGATTCGTTTCCACGTTGGCGAAATGCGTTAGCCATGTTGACTGCTGCGTGTCTCGTGATCCGATACGTACGTGTTGCGCCACCGCGATTTCTTCCAGAACTTGGCTATGTCGATTTAGCCACCAGATACGGGCTATCTGTATATGGCCCTGTGGGCACCGGAGTGTCAGATCAATTTGCAGCTATGCCTTCCATTCATGTTGGCTGGGCCGCATTGGTGTCGTTCGGAATTATTGGTGCCAGTACAAGCAAATGGCGCTGGCTATTTGTGACCCACTTCGTATTCACCATGTTTGCTGTGTCTGCCACGGGAAATCATTGGTGGCTAGACGGCATTGCTGCTGTTGCATTGTTAGGGATAGCTCTCAGTCTTGATACCCGTATTTTTCAGCGATTTCGACGGCGCGGATCAATGATGAACGCCGGTTGAATAGAAAGTATCCAAGCAGGGCTACAGTAATAACCCATGGCTACCCCCGCTCCTAAGAAGAGTTCAGCAAAGAAAGCAGCGCCTAAGAAGGTTTCGCCCAAGAAGAAGACTGTTGCCACTAAGAAGGCCGCGGTTAAAAAGCCCGCTAAGGCGCGCCAGGTTCGGCGAACACGCGAAGAAGGAATGGAACTGCTGATCCATGCAGCGTTCACACTCGTTCGCAAAAAGAGTCCCGATGATATTTCGATTCGTGAAATTGCCTCCCTTGCAAAAGTGCATCACCGTTTTATTGCCGAATGGTTCGGGGGCAAGGCACAGCTTCTTTTAGTTATTCACTCGCGCAACTCGGACAACATTCGCAAGATCACTGTTGACATGGGCACGATGAGAAACAACGAAGTAATTCTTGAGATAAATCAGCAGTTGCAACTTGCCCTATGGCTCATGCGAAATGGCATCACATTTCCTGATATTTATGCAGCATTCCCCGCACTAGGCACCGCGGTAAAGAACCTAGAGATAAATCGAGGCATCAACCCAACTGACGCGCAAAAAGTCGGCGCTATCTATGGTGCTATTTTGCTTTCAAATGTCATTGTGACTCCATTTATTGAGAGCACCACAACCACTGTTGAATTGTTTGATTTCTTCACAAACCTTCTACCGCCCGTCCTTCCTACAAAGAAATAGTTCTCATGACTAATGCACCTCACATCCTCTACGGAGGGCCTGTCTCTTTGTACACCGGAAAAGTTCGCTCGTACTTACGTAAGAACAACATCAACTTTGTTGAGGTGCACCCAAACAGCGAGCGCTACCTAAAACACGTCGTTCCTACTGTTGGCCGGTGGATCATGCCGTGTCTCGAAACTCCTGACGGTCGCATCATTCAAGACGGTGCCGACATCATTGACTATTTTGATGCAGAAATTCAACTGTCGAAATACCCCACCCGCCCAACTACTGCAGTGCATCAAGCAGTGACTCATCTTTTTGAACTCTTCGGCGGCGAAGGTCTACTGCGCGCAGCAATGCACTACCGCTGGAACTTTGATGAACAGAACCTTTCGTTCTTGGAAAGTGAATTTGGCATCAGTGTTATTCCAAAGATGACCTCTGATCAGATCAGCATGAACTTTGCTCGTTCTAGTGGTCGCATGCGCAAAGCCGCAGTAACTTTCGGAGTAGGGCCACATTCTGCAGAACTCATTGAAAGTTCGTTCATGGAATGGCTAAGTCTGTTCAGCGCACACCTTGAACAGAACGCATATCTTCTTGGTAACAAACCAACGCTTGGTGACTATTGCCTAATGGGGCCTATGTGGGCTCACCTGTTCCGTGACCCAGCGCCTACCGCCGTTATCAAAAAGCATGCACCGCGCGTTGGCCGATGGGTAGAGCGCATGAGCACCTATGAACCATATGACGGTGAATATTTCGATTCCGCCACAGCACCACGCGAACTTGTGGCCAATGATGCATTGCCCGACACTCTTGTAGCCATGATGCGATATATCGCAGAGGAATACTTGCCAGAAATTACTGCCCACGTGGAATACGCCAATGAGTGGTTGACACAGCAGACTGACCTCGTGACCGGTACCAATGGTTTGCCAGACCCTGGTGCGCGCGGAATTGGAAAAACTGCTTTTGCATGGCGTGGAATTGAAATAGAGACAGCAGTGATGCCGTATCGATTCTGGTTATTGCAGCGCCTTCAAGACGCTGTTGCCTCGTGTAGCCCGGCAGAACAATCTGCTGTGCGAGCCGCATTCAACAATGCTGGCCTTGAGTCTCTGCTTGACTTGCGCACTATTCGCCGTGTTGAGCGCGTGAATCACCTTGAGGTGTGGGGACCGCTCCTCTAATACACAATCTATTCAGCCTGATTGCTGCGGTGATCCCAGTAGTGGTTTACGATTTCTACATCAGAACCGACTGCTGAAGGAACACCATGTCAGAGACCCCTCGCCTATCACACAACTACGGAATCCTCGACAAGGAGTACGGCAAGTTTCTTGCGACGCGTACTCCTGAAGAAGATGGCCCTATCTACATGGTGAACCTGATGAAGTATCACGAGGTTGCTCAGTACTCAGAAGATGGCGTTGTTGGTCATGAAATCAGTGGCCGTGAAGCCGATGACCGTTACAACCCTGCTTCAATTCTGAACAAGATTGGCGCAACAATTGTTTTCGCTGGTGATGTCACCAGCAACAACGTGGGCGACGAAGATTGGGATCGTATTGCCATTGTGCGTTACGCCACACGCAAGTCATTTATTGAAATGCAAAGCCGTAAAGATTTTGGTGACAAGCATGTTCATAAAGCTGCCGGAATGTTGCGCACCACTTTGGTGTGCTGCCGTCCAGAAGATGTGTCACTTGATTCACGTAACCGCCCAACCCCACTTGAACTTCGCACAGTGGCAATGATTGTTCGTCAGACCCCAGACCGCGCAGCGGCCATGACTGCAATTCCCGGAGCAGTGAACTTCTCTGCAGAAGGCACCATTATGGGTGATGGTCGCAAATGGGACACCGTGCAGTTTGTGCCAGTGAATTCAGATGCAGAAGTTGCAGAGCTTGCAGCCTCACTTGAGTTTTTGAAGCCAGGCGAAAGCTATGTCATGGGAATTCAAGTAGTACTTGATTCCATCACTACTGCGTAATTAGCCTCGGCCGGCCATTCCGCCGGCAATTGTCAATGTCTCAACGTCACGCACAATGCGGGGCATGATATGTGCACGAATTGATTGAAGTGCTGTATCGGCTCGTGTATTACCTGCACGTTGCAACACGTCAAGGTCTGTCATGCAGTCCTGCAATGCATAGCCAAGTTCACGGTGCGCTGCACGAATAGGTGTCTGGTCCGCTGGCATAGGTACATTAGGCAAAGCACCAAGCCTGGTGGCGCGAGCACGAATGCGGTCAGCCTCTGGGCCAGCCGTATCACCAAGCGCAGCAGCAACATCACGCAGAACTCGGGTCATGTCATTGTGTTCTTCGGCAATATACGTGTCATAGACAGGCAAAGCTTGACGCACTTCCTGTATTAGCGACTGCATCATCTGGCACATGACATGAGCTTTCGGGCTACTGACATGCGGCATGATCTCATTTTCCAATGAAGCGATAAGACCTTCGAGAAGATCGTCAAGAGTCGGATTGGTCATCATGCTGGTACCCCCGCATATCCCATGAGCTGCGCCATTGCTGGCAACGCACCCATACTTGATTGAGCCACATAGAACGGAAGTAACAACATGTACTCCTTATTTACGCGGCGTGAAACGAACTGCTGCACCGGCACTGCTATTTGCATCGTGCCGAACAACGTAAAGTACCCAAGTTCTTCTGGCGTGATGTCATTGCCCGTGAGCTTGTTGTAATAGGAAAGGAAACCGCCTTCCTTCTTTGGGTAATCCATAACGTGTGAATTACTAATGACATCCATCAGAACCATCCAACCCAGATCTTCTCGCGGGTCACCTACCCGACTTGCTTCCCAGTCGATCAGCGCAGACACTTGTCCGTTTTCATACAAGAAGTTTGCAGGGTTGAAGTCACCATGAACGATAGAAAGTGGCATTGGACGAGGCTTGTTGCGACGCAATGTGTACACAGCATCAAGTGCAATCATCAAAACCGGGTCGTAATTAAAAGTTGAATATGACGTTTCAAAGAATTCGATAGTGGAATCCATAAAGGAATCCCACGAGTCGATTTTGACTCCGCGTTTGAACGGATCAGTTAGAGC
>WLSJ01000087.1 GCA_009705865.1 Actinomycetota bacterium
AACGCTGCGAGCGCCAGACCTTCAACCATGATCTGCATACCGAGATATGTCATGTCCCAACGGCTGTCGTTGACGATGTCATCAAGAAGCAAGCGAAGGTGCGTATTGACTTGATATCCGCCTCCGAGTTTTTCATCGAGATAGCGAGCAAACACTTCAACGTGGCGAGCTTCGTCAACTACTTGCGTGCTTGCGTACAACTTTGCGTCGTACCAAGGCACAGTTTCCACAATCTTTGAGGTGCAGATCAATGCACCTTGTTCACCGTGAAGGAACTGACTGAGTTGCCAACGGCGACCCTCGATACCAAATTCAAGCCATTCCTTATCGCCCCAGATACCAATCTTGGTATCTGCATACATTTCGCGCTCCATGCCGTTACCGATTAGCGCTGCATCTTCTGCGATTGTCTTTTCAATGTCAACCCCGATGCTCCAGTCAAGATCGGTGGTGCCATTCCACTGCCCAGTCTTTGCCTTCTCATACAGCTTGCGAAGGTGAGGGCGGGCCAATGAATAGTCCCATGTAAAAAGCGTGTCTGCGTTGTTCTTGACAATGTGCTCGACTTCATCAACATCAGTGTTGGTGATAGCAAGGATTGCTTCAATGTCATTCAGTTCGGCGCGGCCGATCATCTCTTCATTTGATTTATCAATGATGCTCATGATTCTCTCTTTTGGTTATTGGGTTACGACAACTGACGATGTGCTCGGCAGAAGAAACGAGCGAACAAAGCTGCGCGTGGCATCTTCATTCGCAAAATCTAAATTAGGAGATGGCGACAAGTAATACGAGATCACTAATCGGCACATCACTTCAACAATGTGTGCAGCTTCAGAAGCTGGAATAAAATCATCCGTCAACGGTGTAATGAACGCTGTAGCGACGCGCACGACACGATCTAGTCCGCTCACTGTGAGATCACCCAAGGTCTCCCCCGGTGCAGTTGCCAGCATCATTGCCAAATGTTCATCGTGTTGTAATTCACTCGATGCAACAACGATGCAACGAACTAAAAGTTCTTCTAACGACTCGGAGCCCTCGACATGTGCTCGCATGGCCGTAAAGAAGTCTTCCAATTTGCTGAGGCGCACAGCTTCAAACAACACATCACGTCCGCCAGGAAATAACCGATACACAGTGGCGCGAGAAACACCTGCGGTGACACAAATGTCATCCATGGTGACTTTTTCCCAGCCCCACTGCGTGACACACGTGTCGACAGCAGAAAAGATGGCTGCTTCGATGTCGCGGGGCTGCGAGGTTGTGTCGTAGGTCACGATGAGACAGTAAGACACAAAGTGTCTCAATGTCAAGAGCTCCTACTAATACCCGACTAGTTGGGTCGGGAATTAACTACTTGTAGAGTTTGACCGCACCAAAAAATTCCGTGAAAGGGACCCTCATGCGCAAACTCACACTCTCTCTTGCTGTCACAGGCACACTCCTGCTCGCCGCGTGCGGTGGCAGTAGTTCATCTTCTGACACCACTGCCGCAGCAGCCTCTGGCACCGGCAATGAATGCACCACAGGAAAGACTTTGACTGCAGACACTTTGACCATCGGCACAGGCACCCCTGCGTATTCACCTTGGGTAGAAAACGACAAGCCTGAATCAAAAGAAGGTTTTGAAGCTGCCGTTGCATATGCAGTCGCTGCAGAACTTGGTTTCGGTGATGCCGCGATCACGTGGGTTCGCACCGGATTTGATGAAGCTGTGCAGCCAGGCAAAAAGAATTTTGACTTCAACTTGCAGCAGTTCACCATTACCGACGAGCGCAAAAAGACAGTGTCTTTCAGCGAGTCCTACTACTCAACCAATCAGGCTGTTGTAGCGCTTGCCGGATCACCAGCTATCGGTGCAACTTCAGTTGCGGACCTCAAAGACGTCAAGTTTGGTGCACAAGCTGGAACAACAAGCCTCGATTTCATCACCAATGTCATCAAGCCAACAGCTGAACCTTTTGCATACGACGACAACGCAGGTGCAAAAGCAGCACTTGAAGCACAACAAATTGATGCAATCGTTGTAGACCTTCCGACAGCGTTCTACATTGCAGCAGTTGAACTCACTGGTGCCTCAGTTGTTGGTCAGTTCCCAGCAAGCGCAAGCACAACACCTGACAACTTTGGTTTGGTCTTTGACCTTGATAACCCACTTGTTTCTTGTGTTGACACAGCACTTGCTGCTCTCAAAGATGACGGAACACTCGCAGCAATTGAAAAGACATGGCTCTCAGACAAGGCAAACGCACCAGTTATCGCGGTCTCCTAATCAGCTAGCCCCCATTACTAATGGGAACCAATTCAGGTCGCCGTGCTGCGTATGAACGCGCACGCAAACGCCGCAGCACCGTAGTTGCTACCGTCAGTTCGCTGGCGGTAGTGACTGCGATTGTTGTATTGGTTCCGCACATGCCGCGCTGGGACCGTGTGCATGAATCGTTCTTCAATGGTGAACGATTTGCTAATTCACTTCCCCGGCTCCTCGACGCTTTCGTCCTTGACATCAAAATTTTCGCGTGGTCGATGCCGGCCATCGTCGCTCTTGCACTACTGGTCGCTATCACCCGCAACTCTCGCTCAGCGGCACTATTTCCTTTGCGCATTCTCACCATTGCGTACACAGACATCATGCGTGGCGTCCCCATCATCCTGTGGATCTATCTCATTGGTTTTGGTGTCCCTGGTCTCGGAATTGATAGACCATGGAATAGCCCTCTCATCTGGGGTTCAGTTGCGCTCGTACTGACCTATGCGTCGTACATCGCAGAAGTGTTTCGCGCCGGCATTGAAAGCGTTCACGAATCACAACGTGCAGCTGCTCGTTCACTCGGGTTATCTAGTTGGCAGACAATGCGTCATGTTGTGTTGCCTCAGGCAATTCGTCGCGTTATTCCGCCTCTCATGAACGACATGGTGAGTCTGCAGAAAGACGTTGCGCTTGTCAGCCTCATTGGTCCGATTGAAATCTTGCGACAAGCAGGCATTGATAAATCAAAATTCGCAAACTTCACGCCGTACATCGCAGCGGCCGCAATATTTCTCGTCATCACAATTCCCTTAACACGCACGACGGACTGGCTTATGGAACGTGAACGTCGCCGCACAACAGGAACGCGCATCTCATGAGCACGGCAAAGATTTCATTGCGTGAAGTTCACAAGTCATTTGGATCACACTCTGTTCTGAACGGTATTGATATCGAGATTGCCGAGGGCTCCGTTGTGTCCCTCATCGGCCCTAGCGGTTCAGGCAAGAGCACCCTCTTGCGCTGCATCAATCTGCTCGAGCCAATTGATGACGGTGAAATTTTCCTCGATGGTATTGATATTTCTGCTCCAGGGTTTGATGCAAACCCTGTGCGCCGTCGCATCGGTATGGTGTTTCAGAATTTCAATCTGTTTCCACATATGTCAGTACAAGACAACATCACTCTGTCGCCCGTGCGAACACTTGGCGTCAACAAAGCACTTGCTCGCACAAAAGCACTCGAATTGCTCGAACGATTTGGCTTGGCAGACAAAGTCAACGCATATCCAGACCAGCTTTCAGGCGGACAACAACAACGAGTCGCCATCATTCGCGCTCTTGCCATCGAGCCAGAGGTTCTATTGCTTGACGAGATCACGAGCTCACTTGACCCTGAACTAGTTGGCGAAGTGCTTGATGTTGTGCGTGAGCTCAAAACCTCTGGCATGACATTGGTTCTTGCAACTCATGAGATGGCTTTCGCGCGCGACATCAGCGATGTGGTGTGCGTTCTAGATGGCGGACTCATCATTGAACGAGGCACCCCCGCTCAAGTATTTAGCGCGCCGCAATCAGAGCGCGCTCAACAATTTCTTGAGCGCATTATTCGCGCCGGCCGCCTTTAAGCATCTGGCAAGACGTAATCAGCAAACTGGTCGCGCAATGTCTTTTTTGAAAACTTTCCTACTGAAGTCTTTGGCACTTCAGGAATAAAGACCACAGCGTCGGGCAATTGCCACTTCGCCAGACGCGGCACAAGATGTTCAATCACTTCTGCTTCAGTCAACGTCTCGCCCGGTTTGATAACGACACACGCAAGAGGGCGTTCGCTCCACTTGGGGTGCGCAACACCAATGACTGCTGCTTCAGCAATCTTCGGATGCGACATGAGTTCATTTTCAACGTCAACTGACGAGATCCATTCACCACCAGACTTAATGAGGTCTTTGGTGCGGTCGACTAAACGAATACGACCTTTGGCGTCAACCACTGCAACGTCACCGGTGCGCAACCAACCATCAGGCGTGAAACTTTCGCGTGAACGAGGGTCGTTGTAATAGTCAGAAGCAATCCACGCACCTGCGCACTGCAATTCACCTTGTGATTCACCATCCCATGGCAGTGGCGTTGTGGTTCCTGGTTCAACGACGCGCATTTCAACACCGAAACTGATGAGGCCCACAGTTGTGCGCAGTTCAGCTTGTTCAGCATCAGACAACAACAAGTCTTCTGATGACAATGTGCACACTGCTGCAATGGGGCTTGTCTCAGTCATGCCCCACGCCTGCAAGATGGGCTTGCCTGTTTGCTCGCGGTATGCCTCACTGAGTGCCTTTGGCACTGCAGAACCGCCACACGGAATCACGCGAATGTTAGAAGTGTCGCGACCCTTCAATTCAGGCAACACGGCCATCCAGATTGTGGGTACTCCGGCAGGAACAGTGACTTTTTCTTCCACGATCAAACTGGCAACTGCAGGGCCAGACAAATCAGGCCCTGGCATCACCAAGGTTGCGCCGCTTGCGACACCTGCGTGAGCAAGACCCCATGAGTTTGCGTGGAACATCGGAACCACCGGAAGAATCACGTCTGATTCATTGATTCCTATTGAGTCAGCCATCATGCAGCCCATTGTGTGCAGGTACGTACTGCGATGGCTGTACACAACACCCTTCGGATTGCCCGTGGTGCCACTGGTGTAACACATGCTGGCTGCTTGATTCTCGTCGACAACTGGCCACTGCACTGGAGCGGCAGCAGCTAGTAATGATTCATATTCATGCACTTGGAAGCCAGGCACGGATGTTGGTACTTCGCCTTTGCCGTCATACATAAAGACAAGATGCTTCACCGTGGTGAACGTTGACAACAATGGTTCGATCAACGGATAGATGGAAGTGTCAATGAAAATCACTTCATCTTCGGCATGATTCACAATGTAGGTGATCTGCTCAGGGAACAAACGAATATTCAAAGTGTGCAAGATGCGACCAGAACATGGGGCTGCAAAATACAACTCAAGGTGTCGTTGCGTGTTCCACGCGAACGTGCCAACGCGACCGGTTGCTGAAATGCCAAGCGCGTCTAAAGCCCCACCAAGGCGGCGCGTACGGTCTGCCCATTCGCCATACGAGATTCGCTCACGGCCAGTAGCGGTTGCGGTGATTATCTGCTTATTGCGGTGGTACTTTTCCGCACGATCAAATAGGTAGCTAATCGACAATTGCGTCGGCTGCATCAAACCCTTCATAGTGTCCCCCTGTGGTTCAGTGGCATACGCCACGACATAGTGAACCGTAGCAATGCTGTGACGCGCCGTGAAAGCCCACAGGCACTACGGTTGCCCAGATGCGCAAACTACTCATTGCTTTTACTTCGCTCTTGTTTGCCGCTGGCACCATCGGAACGAATATCGGTCCAGCCCTCGTTGACAATCACCCGCTCCTCGTCCTCATACTCAGTGCCCGCAACAGAGTGCTGTTTGCCTCAGTGCCCTACATGGACCCGCTTCCTTTTTTCATCGTCGGCTTTCTGCGCTTAATGGCAGCTGCCGTCGCGCTGTACTTCGTTGGCCAACTTTTTGGGCATCGAGCCTTGCAGTGGACCGAAGCTCAAGTCGGTGAGATGCCACGCATCTATCGCTGGACAGAACGTGCCACCGTGCGTGCCGGCTGGCTGGCAGTGCTTCTCATGCCGGGATCAAACATCGTGTGTCTCCTCGTTGGTCACCTCGGAATGGCGCGGGCCAAATTCTTCACGTGCATCACCACAGGAATTGTGTTGCGCCTCATCATCATGTGGTTCGGCGGAAAGGCCTTCGAATCCCAAATCAAGACGAGCCTCACATATATAGACAAGTACCAATGGTGGGTAGTGGGCGCCTTGTTCGGAATCACTCTGTTCCAAACGGCCCGTCGAAAGTCCCCTGGCGCACCTGAGGCGTGAGCCAGCCATTTGGTTAGGCTTCCCTTCATGGCTCAGACATCATTCGGCGGCACTCCCGTCAACACCGTTGGCGATCTTCCTGTTGCAGGAAAATCACTTCCCTCATTCACATTGACAGCAGGAAACTTGCAAGAGTTCAGCAATGACGCACTTGCAGGCAAGCGTGTTGTGTTCAATATCTTTCCAAGTGTTGACACTCCAACATGTGCAACCAGTGTTCGCACATTCAATGCACTCGCATCATCACTCGACAACACAGTCGTATATTGCGTGTCTGCAGACTTGCCGTTCGCTCAAGGTCGCTTCTGTGGTTCAGAAGGTCTTAGCAACGTACAAAATGCTTCATCGTTTCGTACTGACTTCGGCTCAGTGTTCGGCGTTGGCCTCAACGAAGGTGCATTCGCAGGTCTTCTTGCTCGTGCAGTCGTTGTTGTTGACGAAAACGGAAAAGTTCTTCACACGGAACTTGTGTCTGACATCGCTAACGAACCTAATTACGACGCAGCAATTGCTGCACTGAAGTAATTACAACAGCGAATCAATTCCCATCGTGAGGCCCTTGAGGCTGCTCACTGTGCGACATGCCAAGACAACACCTGGCATAAAACTGACACGGTCATTGGAATCATGACGTATCACTAACGTTTGACCTGCAGCACCCAGAATCACTTCTTGTGACGCAGTCATTCCCACCATGCGCACGCCATGTACATGAATGCCGCCGGGCCCAACGCCGCCACGTGCACCAGGGATTACCTCGTGCTTTGTGGGGTCTGCAGCCCATTCATCACTTGCTGCTGCCATGCGTTGCGCAGTAACCATTGCGGTACCGCTTGGTGCATCAGCCTTTGCATTGTGATGGAACTCGATGATCTCTGCAGTTTCAAAATATGGAGCAGCCTGTTCGGCAAACTTCATCATCAACACCGCACCAATAGCGAAGTTGGCTGCAATCAGACAGTTGCTGCCAGTGAAGGCCTTACGAAACGATGCAAGATCATCATCTGAAAAACCAGTGGTGCCCACAACGGCATGCATGCCATGTAATGCAAGCCATGGCAGCGTGGTACGAGCAGCGGCAGCAACAGTGAAGTCAACAACAACATCGCACTTGGCATCAGCCAGCGCTTTCAGGTCTGCTGCAATGGTGAGCCCATGAACAGAACCGCCGCTGCCGACCAAGTCGACAGCGGCTGCTAGTTCTAGACCATCAGCTGCGACTATTGCATCACAGACTGTGGATCCCATTTTCCCAGCGGCTCCGACTACTCCCACACGAATCATGTGAAAGACCGTAGTCGCTGGCAATGGTTATCGACGGCGACGATTACCGCGGTCTCCACCACG
>WLSJ01000088.1 GCA_009705865.1 Actinomycetota bacterium
AATGGCCGATGCAATTGCTGCCCAGGTCAGCACCCTTGAGACATATTCAACGTTTGACCCATTCACTAATCCGTTAGCCGAAGCAGTTGCGGCGAAAATTTCATCTCTCTCGCCTATTGCTAACTCACGCGTCTTCTTGTGTGGTAGCGGATCAGAATCAATCGACACCGCCATGAAAATTGCGCGCACTACGCAAATTCAGGCTGGACACCCCGAACGCAGTGTCATCATTACGCGTAACCGCGGGTACCACGGCACAAACTACGGCGGTACCAGTGCGCAAGGTTTGCCATTGAACAAAATTGGCTATGGAGCCCTTCTCGAAGGGGTCATTCAGGTTGATGCAGATGACATCGAAGCAATGTCCATTGCGTTCGAACAAAACAAGGGCAAAGTGGCAGCCATCATTGCTGAGCCGTTGCAAGGTGCAGGCGGCGTGTGGCCATCCAGCACTGAATACCTCACCGGCCTTCGTCGACTGTGCAACGACAATGGTGCATACCTCATCTTTGATGAGGTCATCACTGGCTTTGGTCGTCTTGGTGAATGGTTTGGTGCCACGTATTACGGAGTCACACCAGACATGATCACGTTTGCCAAAGGCGTCACAAGCGGTTATCAACCACTCGGCGGAGTCATCACTGGTGAAGCAGTGAACAATGCACTGACTGCCGACCCTGCATTCTTTTTGCGACATGGATACACCTACTCAGGTCACGCCACTGTGTGTGCAGCAGCACTTGCGAACATTGCCATCATGGAACGTGAAGGACTCGTAGACCGCGCAAAACACATTGGTGCACGAATTGAAAAAGGCCTTCAGGCCCTCAGTGCAGATGGCACGCTCACCGGTTACCGCGGCGCTGGCGCAATTTGGGCGGGCAAACTTCCTGAAGACATGGATGCAACAATCGTTCGTGACGCCATGATCAAGAAGGGCGTCATTGCTCGCTCAATCCCTGGAGTCATTGCTGTGTGTCCGCCGCTAGTGATCACAGATCAACAAATCGACACTGTGCTTGATGTTTTTGCGTCAGTAGTGCAAAGCCTCTAGGGCAAACGACGAATAAGACTGCTGGTGTCTAAGCGACCAGCACCATCTGCATACAGTTCGCGGTAGAAGCCAAGTACCAAATCTGCAACGGGCAATTCAGCACCATTACGTTGGGCTTCTTCCACACAAAAACCTAAGTCCTTGATCATCCACTCAACGGCGAACCCGAAATCAAATGAATCATCAACCATGGTGTGACCGCGGTTTTCCATTTGCCAGCTCTGGGCTGCACCTTTTGAAATCACATCAAGTACTGCGTGTGCATCAAGTCCGGCCTTTGTTGCAAACGCCAAACCTTCAGCAAGCCCTTGCACAACACCTGCAATACAGATCTGATTCACCATCTTTGCCAACTGGCCGCTGCCTGCATTGCCCAATCGAACACATGAACGTGAATACGCAGCTGCCACAACTGCAACATCAGCAAACACTTCTTCAGAATCAGCGCCGCACATCACAGTGAGAGCACCATTGATTGCGCCAGCCTGGCCTCCAGACACCGGTGCATCAACAAACCCAACTCCTGCCGCTGCACACGCTGTAGAAATCTCACGGGCCAGTTCCGCACTTGTGGTGGTGTGGTCTACAACTATCAATCCATCATGAGCGCCTGCCAAAACGCCGTCAGGCCCCATAACAACGGCACGCACATCTGCATCATTGCCTACGCACAGCATCACAATGTCTGAACTAGCAGCAACCTCACGCGGAGTCGGGAACGCTGTTCCGGAACAATCAGCTACCCATGCATCGGCGCGGGCAGAAGTGCGGTTGTAAACAGAAACAGAATGACCTGCAGAAGCTAGATGTCCGGCCATGGGATACCCCATGACTCCAAGACCACAAAAACCCACACGGGTCATGATTTACTCGTCGTCTTCGTCGTCAAGATCGTCGTCAGCATCGTCAACAACTTTGACAACAGCTTCAACTTTCTTCTTGGCAACTTTCGCCACCTTCAGGACACCTTTTTCAAGTGCCTGATTGAGAAACTCTTCTGCTTCTTCTTTGCTGACCTTTAGGGCCGGTGCAATTTCTGAAATTAGGTTCACACGAGCACGCTCGTACATGGTGCGCTCGGCTGCAGACAATGAAGCGTCGCGGTTACGCGCTGCCAAGTTACGAACAACTTCAGCTACTTGGTAGACGTCGCCACTCTTCAACTTCTCTTGGTGGTTCTTGAAACGGCGTGACCAGTTACTTGGAACGCGAGGGTCTGGCTTAGAGAGCACTTGCACAAGGTCATCGAGTTCTTCTGCGTTCACTGGAGGCCGCACACCGACTTCATCCAATTTCGACATTGGGACCTGGAGGGTCATCTCGTTGATGATGGTCTCAAGGATGAGGTACTCCTCTTTTTTCCCCGTACCGAAGAAGTCGTGCTTCTTTTTGCCTTTTACTTTGCAGGCGCCGTGTTGGGGGTAGATGACGATGTCATCTTTCTTAAATTCCACCCCGCAATTGTAAGGGTTTGATGACTGAAAGCCTCATTTGGAAGGGGGAAATGGGCCAGAACTACCAAGAAACATAAACGTCATAATCTAAGGGGTGCAGAATTTCGCATTTGGCGCACCAACCATGACAGAGTAGCAATGCTGAGAAATCAGAAAATATGTCAAAAATAAAAAAATTCCTCATCGGCAACCCCCTCTCCAGTGAAGAGGAGCAGCACCAGCGCCTCACCAAGAGGATTGCTCTTCCCGTATTCGCATCCGATGCAATTTCGTCTACTGCATATGCAACTGATGAAATTCTTGTCGTCACACTGATTGGTGCTGGCGCTGGAGCAGCCGCATTCCGGCCTCTCGTGCCCATTGCCATCATCGTGTGCTTTCTTCTCTTAATCCTTGTGGTGTCATATCGACAAACACTTAAGGCGTACCCATCAGGAGGTGGCGCATACACCGTGAGCCACGAGAACCTTGGCTCAACAACTGGACTAGTCGCCGGATCAGCACTTCTTGTCGACTACATCCTCACGGTCTCTGTGAGTGTGGCTGGTGGCGTTCTCGCAATTCGAACTGCAACAGGACTTGATCGCTCGTGGGCAGTCCCATTGTGTTTGTTGTGCGTCTTCATCTTGACGGTCATGAACCTTCGCGGCGTTAAAGAATCAGGTGCCGCATTTGCAGGCCCGACATATTTCTACATTGCGATGCTGGTCTTGCTCATCGTTACAGGTTTCTATCGAATTTTCGTTCAGCACGTTGGCCCGATCCCTGAAGAGATGCTGAGTCGCGAAGCTTCCGAGATGGCCGCTGGCACTGGTTCGCTTGGTCTGTACATGTTGCTACGAGCATTCTCTTCTGGTGCTGTTGCGCTCTCTGGAGTTGAAGCAATCTCCAATGGTATTTCTGCGTTCGAAAAGCCCGAGAGCAAAAACGCCACGACAACATTGATGTGGATGGCCGGAATTCTCGGAACATGCTTCTTTGGTGTCTCCGTCCTAGCCGTTCACCTCAAACCTTTCCGTGGTGAGCATGATGGCAATGGACTCGGAATCATGGCTGAGTATCTCTACAACGGCAAAGGCGTGCTGTTCTGGGGAACCATGATTGGCGCATTCCTCATCTTGATTCTCGCAGCAAACACTGCTTATGCCGACTTCCCTCGTCTTGCGTCTCTTATCGCAAAAGATGGCTACCTGCCTCGGCAGTTTTTCAACCGCGGTGCGCGACTTGTTTTTTCAAACGGCGTGCTCTTCCTCGCAGTGTTTGCAAGTGCGCTAATCATCGCATTCAACGGTGACATCTCGAAGTTGATTCCGCTCTATGCATTTGGTGTCTTCACAGGCTTCACCCTCAGCCAAGCCGGCATGGTCGTGCACCATCGCAAACTCCGTGAGGAAGGTTGGCGGATGGGTCTTGCCATCAACGCACTTGGTGCAACACTGACCGGACTTGTTGCAATCATTGTGGTTGTATCAAAGTTCACCGAAGGCGCCTGGATTCCCGCCATAGTCATTCCTGTTGCAGTTTGGTCGTTTAGGACAATTGGCAAGCACTACGAAAAGGGTCGTGAGTCGGTACAAGTAGAACCTGGTTACTGGCCACGTCGCGAAACACACACGATGGTTGTTCTTGTAGGCGGTATCAATAAGGGCGTTCTGCACGGCTTGAACTACGCAAAGTCACTGAACCCCGATCGCCTCGTTGCAGTCACTGTTGCCACGGACGATGAAGATCGTCAACGCATCGAAGCACAGTGGGCTGAATTCGCAGTGCCCATCGACTTGAATATCCTGTACTCGCCATACCGTGAACTCACACGTCCAGTCAGCGAATTCCTCGATGAACTTGATGCGCGCTACCAAGACGACATCGTCACTGTTGTGATTCCAGAATTCGTCACATCATGGAGAACGCAATGGCTCCATAACGGCAGTGCCTTTGCACTAAAGGCCAAATTGCTCCATCGCCCCCACACCGCAGTTGTATCGGTTCCGACACACATGACCGGTCTCACCAAAGAACAGAAGTAACGAAATGCATATGATCATTGTTGGATGCGGAAGAGTTGGCTCTTCCCTTGCACGGCAACTCACAACTGAAGGTCACGATGTTGTCATCATCGACCGTAATGCCTCAGCGTTCCGTCGCCTTGGTGACGACTACGCAGGTCGCACATTGACCGGAATCGGTTTCGACCGTGAACTTCTCATCGAAGCTGGCATCACCAAAGACAGTGCCGTCATGGCCGTCACTAGTGGGGATAATTCCAACATTCTCATCGCACGTGTTGCGCGCGAAATGTTTGGCGTAGAAAGAGTTGTGGCTCGAATCTACGACCCGCGACGGGCTGCTATCTACGAGCGCGTCGGCATCGCCACCGTTGCAACCGTTGCATGGACCAGCAAGCGAATTTTGCGCACAATCCTTCCGTACCAAGGCGTAGTGGATTGGACAGACCCTTCCTCTCACTATCACCTCGCTGAGCGTCGTGTTACGGCCGCACTGGCTGGTCGCAACGTTGAGTCAACTGGTGCAAACATTGTTCTTATCAATCGCAACGGCGCAGCACAGTTGCCAACGCCATCAACAGTCCTTCAGGACTCAGACGTTGTACACGTACTTGGCACAACTGCCCAGCTCGAAGAATTCGATCGGCAACTTGCCGGCAATCAAGGAGATCACAAGTGAAGATCATCATCGCGGGCGCAGGCAGCGTAGGACGCTACATGGCAGAAGAGCTATCAAAGCTTGGCCATGACATTTTCATTGTGGACAACGACGCCAAGGCAATTTCACGCGTGGTTACCAACAACCCTCGCGTCACAAGCATCCTTGGTGACGGTTGCGAAATCGACACGCTCACCAAAGCAGGCGCACAAGACGCTGACGTTGTGGCGGCAGTAACGGGAGACGACGAAGACAACCTCGTTATCTCTTTGCTCGCTAAGCAAGAGTTTGCAGTTCCTCGTGTAGTTGCTCGAGTGAACTACCCAAGCAATGAATGGATGTTTAACGACATGTGGGGAGTCGATGTTTCAGTATCAACACCACATCTTCTTACTGCCCTTGTTGAAGAGGCCGTTGCAGTTGGTTCTCTCGTCAAGCTGCTCTCGCTTGAGCACGGCAAAGCTGGCCTGAACGAAGTAACTCTCGCACCGGACTCACCCGCCATTGGCAGCACCATTGCCAATTTGAAGTTGCCCCGCGAATCAGCAGTCGTTGCAGTCATTCGTGACGGCCACGTTGTTGTTCCTGCTCTAGACACTGTTCTTCATGCTGGTGACGAAGTGCTTGTGCTTGCAACTGGAGACGTTGAAGCCGAACTCGGTCGTGCGCTCATCGGGCCTAAGTAGCCATAATGTTTGGGAGCAAGAAGCAACCGGTCGTTGACACGACAATTGCCGGAACAACGCCTATTGCAGACGCTCAACCTCGCACCACAGTCACTATCACTGGCCAAGTCATCCGCATGCAAAGTCGCCCCGCTAGTGACTTGCCAACAATGGTGATCAGCATTAAGGACTCGACAGGCACAGCCACGGCCACATGGACCGGAAGACGTTCCATGGGCGGCATCGCTCTTGGACGCCGCATTGTCATCACAGGCGTTGCAACACACACCTCAGGGCTTCTGACATTCGTCAACCCCGAATATCAACTACTCGCGTAAATAGCTTCTGGCGCCCTCGGCAGGAATCGAACCTGCGACCTGCGGATTAGAAGTCCGTTGCTCTATCCGACTGAGCTACGAGGGCAATGGCAACAACTCTACCGAGGCTCAGCGAGCAGAAGCTTCCGTAAGAACGACAACGCGTTAATCACGCTGAATTGGCGCATCTGATCGCGCTGGCCAGGTAGTTGCGAGATGCTGGAAAAGGTTCTGCCATCAGGGAAGGCAACGCCTACACACAACGTGCCGACGGGTTGACCGTCTTGTTCATCTGGACCAGCTACCCCCGTGAGCGAGAACCCAACACTTGCGTTCAATACTCGCTGTGCGCCGACAGCCATCTGAATTGCTGCTTGTTCTGACACAACAGGGCCGCGGTCAACACCGAGCACATCAAACTTCACATCGCTTGCATAGCTGATGATGCCGCCGCGGAATGTGCGGGATGCGCCAGGCATTGATGTGATGCGGCCACCAACTAAACCACCGGTGACTGATTCTGCAAGGCCAAGTGTCCAGCCACGTTGTTCGAGCAAGTTGAGCACGACAGATTCCATGGTGTCAGTGTTTGTTCCGAACACAAGGTCTTCAGTCAGGGCGCGTACTTTGGTTTCCCATGTACTTAGCAACGCATCTGCTTCCGCGTCAGTTGCGGCCTTAACAGTGAGCCGCACTTTGATGCCTTCCCAACCGCTTGCAAGAAATGCCAGTGTTGGATTACCCAATATCTCAAGTTCGTCGATGATGGGATCAAGCCGCTCATTCAGAGCTGATTCACTTTCACCCCACGTGCGCAATACCAAACTCTTGATAACACTCGCTTCCCCACTGCGCTGCAATAGGTCTGGAAGTACCGCCCGCGCCATCATGTCGTACATTTCGTGCGGCACGCCAGGCATTGCATACATGACCTTGTTGCCGACTGGACACATCAGGCCAGGTGCCGTACCGCGAGTTTGTTCAATGATGGTTGCGCCGCGAGGCACTTGAGCCTGATTCAAGTTATTTGGCGCCATGTAGCGATTGCGAGTAGCAAACAAATTCGTGATGAGTTGAGCGATGTGTTCATTGTGCTCTAGAGGAACACCCATGATTTCAGCAAGCGCATCACGAGTTAGGTCATCATGCGTGGGCCCAAGGCCGCCACAAATGATGACGGCGTCGGCATCTTCAAGTGCCAGACGAATGGCCGCCACAACTCGCCCCAAGTTGTCGCCTACTTTGAGTTGTAGA
>WLSJ01000089.1 GCA_009705865.1 Actinomycetota bacterium
AACACTGTTGGCAGTAAATCAAGATTCGTTACTGCGCAATCATCAATTTTTCCTGCCGCCTGGTGAGGCATCTTCACAAACATAGGAATCGTAAACAGATCAGTAACTTGACCAGCATTAGTGAAGTCAGTAGCACGCTGCATCAAGCCTGGTTCGAAGGAAATTCCGTGATCCGCTGTCACCATTACCAATGTCTTGTCCCACAAACCAGCGTTCTGCATTCTGGTGATCAAGTTGTTGACCATTGAGTCAACTGCTGCCAGTTGATAGAGATACCTCTGAAAATAATCTTTGGGACGGTCTCCCACAGAGGGGTTGAGATCTCCCAAAAATGTCGGACCGTGATACTGCTGCAACGATGGCGACATAAACCACGGACGGTGCGGCATGGTCAAGTGCATCACCGTTGCTGTCGGTGTCTTTGCCGAAACCATCCTGTCCACGGCTTCATTCATCATTCGGAACTGGAAGAACGGACCACCCTCCCGTGTGAGATCAAATTTTGCATTTGCTGGCTCATCAGCCCCTTCAACCACGGTAGTGGTATCAGATTTTGCAAAACCGCCCCACGATTGCCCCACAGATGGCAGCTGAGAGCGTGTTTTCTCGGGAAGCACACGATGTCCGTACACAACCAATGCATCGGAAAGGAAACTCTTTAGTCGCGGCAAGTACAGACGTTCCAGATCCGTCGGATACGCCGAAGCGCACACATTGCGTGGGCACAATGACGTCACGGATTCATACCCGTTGATTGGGTACGTCTTCTGAAGCATCGTGAAGATGTTGTTCGGGTGATCTGACAAGAATGGCAAGTCTCCGATTTTAGGAATATTGGATGTGAAAATCGCCGGTACTGCCTGAAACGTTTGCTGGCTAACTGCAGTGGCATTGCGATGCCATGTTGCTAAAGATGCAAGTTTGGAGAAACCTGGAAATCTCGTGGAATTTATATTGCCGTCAGCATCTAAGAGTGCAAAAAGCGGAGATTCATCAAAGATGATTAATACCACGGGTGGCGCGCTAGCTGATGCAACAACGGGTGGCAACTTTGAATTAGAACCGGTCAGAACTGGCTGTATCTGGATGACAAACATCACCGTAAGAAGCGGAGCCAAAGCCGACAGATACGTTGCAAACGCCTTCACCAAAGAACTCCGAATCAGCCCCATCACTATGAGACCAGAGATACCTAGTGCCAACGCGTATGTAATGACGTCCAGAGATACCCCTATTTGACGCAATAGTGCTAGCCCGAAGAGAAAACCGAACAACGAAAGAAGGATTCTGTGAACGATCTGGCCTGCACGTTTATTGATTGCAAAAATTATGTTTTCTATAACGACTGCTACAACAGTTGGCACGACAGCAACTAGAAAAATAAAGAATGCGATTTCGTATTTGCTGACTTTAGCCGCTGCAAAAATAGGAAGATTTTTGCCGTACATATCAAAAATCGGCTGCGTAATAGCGATTGTCGCCAACATAAGCAATTCAAGTGAATTACGCAGGATGCGTTTCATAATGCCTATTTTCGTATTGCGTAAAAGATTGTTCTAGTCCCGCTCGACAAAAGCATCTTTGATTTCACTGTAAAACGAGCTTCAAGGAGACGCTCAAATTCTGCAAGGTTGAAATCATCATGGATACCATCACGCTTATTGGTCAACAGTTTCTTCACCATTGGGTCATCGGCATGTGGCATCTCGATAATCAACTCTGGCGAGAGATCATGGAACATGTCTAACTGAGAAGCCAATGGCACGTGGAACGTAATGGCCATATGGTGAATTACGGCGAGTGCCATGACGATGTCTGGCTTGCCGCGATTAAAAATCCCGGGTCGCTCTTGACCGCGCCAACCAACTCCGCCACCGGAATCGGTGAGATCAACATAGAGAGGAAGAATCTTTTCGTTCTTCTCTGCTTTCAGTGTGTTGTACAAACGATCGATGACAAGAGGATCTGCATCCATTGCCACTACATAGTCAGAGTGCGCAGACGCAATACGACTAAACACGCCATCATTGCAACCGATATCCCACACTTGCTTTCGGGGAGCCGACGCCACTGCATCTCGAACAAACTTTTGCTTCTCATCAAGACTTGATTCGATGTAGTGCCCACGCTCTGAGTATTCAGACCATGTCGACTTCTTGTCTCCAAGATTGATTCCGGCAACGATGCCTTCAAGCTTCTTCATGGTTGCATCCAGTACTTGTGCATTCAATCCAGATTTTGCAGCCTGGCTCTTGATGTCAACGTTTGAATCGGCGTAACGCTTTTGAGCTGCAGCGTGCAATACAACATGCGTCAAGCGACCTTTACGGGGGTGCAAGACACTTGCTGGCAATAATTTGCGCATTGTGTCGATTGAAATTCCGTTCACAGAGCCGCGAAGCATCTGTTGAAAACCAACGCCTAAATATCCCTGAAGCATCAGTGGATACAGGAACATTTCGCAAAACTGCTGGTATCCGTACCAAGGGTCACCTTTACGCCTCACTTCGAAGGAACCAGCGTCAATGAATTGAGCTCTAGATCCGATGAACTGAACGTTGTATGGCGTTGCGTCTTTGACACCAATGCCGTCGGTCAGTGCTGCTCGACTTAACTTCAACTGCAACAGAGCAGCATCTTGCAACATTGAAAATGTCCACTCATACGGATATGAAATAAACGGAACAAGAGGATGCGTCATTGCGCTCACCCATGGGGCAGAAAGACCAACTGACGAAGGCTCGACGATGGTCGACTCAATGAGGTCACCAGATTCGAGAGCACGTTGCATGGACTTCTTTTTCCATACTGCGTCAATATCTTTGGCGCCCATGTCGGTAAAGGCACGAACGACCTTGCCGTCACCAACAAAGACCTTGCTGAGGGGGTCGCGAAAAGAGCCGGGGTCTTGCTGAATAGTGGACATGGGTTAGTCGTGGGAAGAAGACGAATCGTCCTCGGCGGACGAATCAAACTCTGGCATCGGCTTTCCGGTGATTTTGGACTTCACGCGAGCGGTCCACATTTTCACGGCAACGCCAAGGCCCGCCATGCCGCCAGCTATGGCGGTGATAATCATGCTGCCGCTTGCGGCGTCTAAGTAACTGAACATGGGGTCAATCGTACCCCACTGCCTTGTTTCAAACAGGAACCCCCTAATAAAAGCCTGTGTCCTAGGTCATCCTCGTTAGCATCTCACTGTGCCCCACAAGCCTGATACCAACGCCATTACCTCGGGCAGAGACCAATCGCGGTCTCTTTCTCCTGCCGTCTGGGCAAGCACCGTGTGGGAAACAGACAGCCTTGAGGATGCAAAAAAAAGGGCTACTGGTCTTCGTTCAGGGGCCTTCTATTCCCGATTTGCCAATCCCACAGTCACACAATTCGAAGACGCGATCTCCCAACTAGAAGGAGCTGAATCAGCACTTGCGTTTGGGTCTGGAATGGGCGCAGTTGCTTCTGTGATCTTGTCACTGTGTGGAAATGGATCCCACATCGTTGCTCAGAACAACTTGTACGGAGCAACACTTTCCTTTCTCCAAGGGCCGTGTGCGCGCTTTGGCATTGAAACAACATTTGTTGACCCCACTGTTCCGGGTTCTTTTGCAGCCGCGGTTATCCCCGGTAAAACAATGCTCGTCATTGCAGAGACTCCGTCCAACCCGCGATTAGCAATTACTAACCTTTCCGAATTAGGCGCCATTCGAGGCCCGTTTACGATTGTCGATTCCACGCTTGCTACTCCGATGGGACAACGCCCACTCGATTTCGGTGTCGACATTGTTTTGCACTCTGCCACCAAAGGCATTGGCGGACACAATGACGCACTTCTCGGAGTTATTGCTGGTGAAAAAGATCTGATTGATTCTGTATGGAACTATGCCGTCATGCATGGGGCCGTTGCGTCACCGTATGACGCTGCAAATGGGCTACGTGGCATACGAACACTTGGTGTTCGCACAGAGCGCCAAAACCAGAGCGCGTTAATACTGGCACGTTCCCTTGAGGGGCATTCGAAAGTTCTCTCGGTCTCGCATCCATTTTTAGAATCGCATCCACAACATTCGCTAGCGCGTGACCAAATGCGTCACGGAGGAACTGTGATTGCTGTGGAACTATCAGGCGGTCAATCAGCATGCCAGTCACTAGTTGCGCAATTACAACTCGTTCGTATCGCTACTTCGTTTGGTGGACCAGAAACCTTGGTCTGCCACCCAGCATCCAGTACACATGTTGGACTATCGCCTGAAGCACTTGCAACAATGGGCGTCACCGATGGGTTACTGCGATTTTCAATTGGTCTTGAAGATGCTGACGATCTTGTTGACGATATTCACCGCGCCCTTGCAACGCAGTAATGCCTAGGCCTTCTTAGGCAACCGTGGGATAAACACGCTGGTTCGTGCTGCGTACTCTGCATACCCCTCGCGTCGCTTATTCAACGAACGCTCAAGCATTGGCACGCCAGAAACCTTCAATAAGAAAAATGTCATGACTACTGGACCGATAAATCCAATCACTCCGCTTCCAGTCTCGGCACCCACTATGCCAATACCCCACCACAACAGTGCGTTGCCAAAATAATTTGGGTGTCTGGTCAAACTCCACAATCCGGTCTGCATAACTTTTCCAGCGTTAGATGGATCACGCTTAAAACGCGCAAGTTGCAGATCGCCGATTGCTTCGAATGCAAATCCAACAAGCCACACCATGATCCCGATAACAGCTATCGGCCCAATGCCTGGCGATGAATCTGCATTGCCAAACATGACAGGCAACGAAACAATCCACATCAGCGCACCTTGCAACCCAAAGACAGTGACAAGACTGATGACGCCGAACGATGCGCCCTTTTTCTTGCGCATTGCTTTGTAGCGCCAATCTTCTCCGTGACCCAGATTTCGCTTGGCTAGATACGTGCCAAGCCGAACGCCCCAGATACCGACCATTAGCGCTAACAGCGTTTGTCGAGTCGAGTCGCCATCAACAGTAAGTGCAAGTACCCACGAAGTCACAGCAAAGCCGAGACCCCACACAATGTCAACGATGGATGCATTGCGTATCACGAGACTTATGAGCCACGTAGTGACCATGATGATCAAGATGGTGACTGCAGAAATAATCATCGCGCTACCCATGTTTGGTTTCCCCGCTTCTTTCGTTTTCTTTCAATAGTTGAGCGGCTACCGAGCGATCCATTTTTGCCCACTGCTCATCAAGCCATATTACAAATTCGTCTCCCGATGGAATGTTGTGTCGTGCATGTTCTTCTACTCGCACAAAAACACGTGCCTTGGTATTGCCGAGATGTCGTAGAACGCCGCTAAAAGTATCAAGGCCATCAAAGCCGCTATGCCACATTGTGAGCACATGAGCTTGTGGAACCGCTGTGAGCAGTGCACTAGCGCCAGCCGGCTTCGGAGCGATGAGATATTGCAAACCTGACAAACGTTCAGCACGAGACGGCGAGCGCTCTTGCAGTTTTTCAAGTGCTCGCGTTCGCTTCTTTGCGCTCGCCCGGCTCCCCTCTGGAAAGATCACCGCCGCGTCGCCGACAGACAGTCCGAGCGCCATTTGTTCTATGCCTTGCAGTTCACCAGCAACATTTGATGATTCTCGGTCTACGAAATAGTTCGGCAACCGATGTCCAAGAATGTCGAGGCACGGATCAATCTTCAATTCCTTTTTCAACACATAACGAGGACGCAATGACGCATGTGTAGCCAATACCCAGGCACTCATTATTGAGTCAGCCAAACTTGCATGACGACATAAAACAATGAAAGGTCCTGGTCCAAGATTGTCGGCACCTTCTACAGTTATTTGAAGTCCAACAGTAAAACCAAGCGCTTGGATAATGCTGCGTGTCCACCACTTTTGCAATGCGTAGTGCGCATTGACATCTCGACTGCGGCCCGCGCAGAACAAGAACATGGCGACAAGAACACCACACACCTCGAGCCACGCCCACAGTGTTCCGAATACGATAAATCGTGAAATCGGAAAGCGCCAACGACCCCGGGCTGCATCAACCAGAACCGTTGCGATTACCCACACTGGGCTTGTCAGAGTGAGGCCAAGCGCCATCAGCACAACGCCAATGAACATGACAGGGCGTCGCACCCAACTGGATTTCATAGGAGAACCCTATTCCGAATGGTGCCCTCAGGCTAGAACCCAAGGGATTTATGGGTTTTACTTTTACTTTTCGTATAAGTTGGACTCTGATGATTGACCAGACAGACCTCTCCACGCGCATCTCATTTCGCGTCAACGGAAACGACGTATCCGTGGCGAGCGACCACCCTCATCTGTTGGCTGCCTTACGGGACGAACTGAACATCACCTCGGCAAAAGATGGGTGCTCGCCCACTGGCCAATGCGGATGTTGCACCATCATGATCGACGGTAAAGCACAGGTGTCATGTCAATACCCAGTTGCAAAAGCTGAAGGTCGCTCGATCACCACGCTGGAAGGCGTCGATGAAGCTGAACGTCAGTCTTTTTCCGATGCATTTGCAGCGTGTGGCGGTTTGCAGTGTGGATTTTGCATTCCTGGCATCGTTATGCGTGCGAAATCGCAAATAGATAAAAAAGGTGCTGACCTAACACGTGAAGAAATGTCTCGTCACCTTGGTGCGCACTTATGTCGTTGTACCGGTTACGTGAAAATTCTTGACGCAATTGATGTTGTTGCAAAAGGCACTCCGGTCTCAGTTGCTCTTCCCGGCGGAATTGGTTCACGTGGGGCTAAATACGAAGCACCTGAACTAGCTCTCGGAGACCGCGGATATGTCGACGACATTCGTGTCCCAGGCATGCTTCACGCTGCCCTTCACCTGACAGCACATGTTCGTGCCGACATCCTTGCCATTGACACCGCAGATGCACTGGCTGCACCAGGCGTCGAAGCCATCTACACGGCAGACGATGTGCCAGGCGATATTCGTGTCGGCATCATCTACAAAGATTGGCCTGTTTTTATAGGTGTAGGCGAACGGACATCATATGCAGGAGACGTTCTTGCAATTGTTGTAGCTCGCACTCGACGTGAGGCTCGCGCTGCAGCTGCGCTGATCAAAGTTATATACAACCCGTTACGACCAATCGTTGATCCGATGCAAGCAATCACAGA
>WLSJ01000009.1 GCA_009705865.1 Actinomycetota bacterium
TTGCCACCCGGATGTATCCCCGGAATGTGCGCGATGGTAGCGGGCGGAGTTGGAGCTAACCACCGTGCCATCCGGGAGACTGCCAGAGACCGTCGGCCGCTGACTGATTGAAAAGACATTCGAAGCATCAACGATCACGCGTCCGCTCCAGCTATTTGTTCGGTACCCGAACTGATATTGCGATCATGGCGATCTGGTTCCCAGATTTCGACGCGATCAAAAGATCCGGCAACGATGACTCGTGAGCCCAATTCCACTCCGGCGTACTCGCGCAGTTTTTCGTCGAGGTTCACGCGCCCCTGGGCATCGATTGTGACTTCGATCGTGTTTGCAGCGAGAGCACGTTGCTGATTGCGATCCAATTCGCCGCTACGCACTTTCTGCAGCATCTCTTCGGCGACTTGTTCAAACGCCTCAGCGGTCAGAACGTCAATGCACTTGTCGCGACCGAAGGCTAGGTAACAACGAGGTTCGAGACGGGGGCGAAATGCAGCAGGGAGCGCGAGTCGACCTTTTGGGTCGAGCTGTCGCTCGTGCACTCCAACAAACACAGTCTCTGCCTTCCTGGGTGAAGTTCTCCGCCTCTCCCACAGGAGACTTTATCCCCACTTTCCCCCACTGTCAACCATTTAGCCCCAAATCTCTCCACTTCTTTCCCCACCGAGACCACTGAGGTGGGTAAAGACTGAATCCAGGATGTCTCGAGCTGGCACATCGAGGGTCGCAACCGCCATAGAACCGAGCCGATCTTGAACCTCAGGGTCAGCGATTGCTGTTGCCCATTCATCTGGTTGCCATTGCCGGTACATCACACATTGAAAACGTGCACCATCACGACCACGACGTTGACTAATTCCAATGAGTTTTTTCTCTTCTACAAAAACTTCACCAGGAGACGTACTTGCAAAACACACTGCTCGACCATCGACACCACCAACAAACGGACCGCGATACGCCTCTGCGTGACACCACGGCCGTAACGCATCGACAAAACAATTACCTAGCCACAACATGGATTGCCCCACATCATCTATCCATAGAGGATCATCTCGACCAATCGTGATATCAATCCAGATGGAGTCCGCGGGATGCACGTACACAGCTCCCCCACCACTTCTTCGTCGCACTACCGATACGCCAAGTTGGGATGCGATTATCGGATCAATGTCCTCAGCTGACTGCGTTGAACCGAGAATTAATGCGGGGCTTTCAACCTGACACCACCACATTGCGCGGGTGGCCGGCAATTCAGCTGCATGGAAATCGTCAGCAGAACCAGCCCAATCGTGGCGAACCCACTGCTTCGATGGTGAAGTCACTACAACTGCTTTACATCAACTGGCTTCAGCCAAATACGGTTTCCATTGCTCAGGAACCCGTGGTACTGCATACATAATCCATGACATTTCTCGTGGAGCGCGAGGAACACTCGACAACTTCATCCCGGCTTCTTCTGGTGTGCGGTCCCTTTTACGTAGATTGCATCCACGACATGCAGCAATGACATTTTCCCACACGTTTTTTCCACCGCGAGAACGAGGCATGACGTGATCAATGCTGTCTGCGGTTTCGCCGCAATAACCACATCGGTGATGATCTCTTGCAAAAACTGCACGCCTCGACATTGTGGCGTTGCGATGATACGGAACTTTCACGACGTACCTCAGGCGAATAACTATTGGAGAGGCCAACGAGAGTCGCTCGGAATGGATCACTGTTCCGTCATCTGCGATCACTTCTGCTTTGTCACACAGAACAAGACAGATCGCGCGTCGCGCCGATACAACACTGAGAGGTTCATATGTTGCGTTAAGGACGAGCGCACTTCTCATGAGTTACAGCCGCCCACTTTGCTTGCACCACTGCAAATAGTCAACAAGATCAGAGCCGCGAATCGAATCACGTGGGACCCCGTGGCCGCCGCCATATTGGGTCATTAATCGAAATTCCATGTAGTCCCGAGACGGAAGAGGAAGAAATGGAGAGTGACGCCACCATTGACGAGGGACGAGTCGCCATGCTTGCACTACAGCTATTGGCCAGAGCTGAGGGCGAACGAGAACCGCGCCGACTGCAGACACGAGCCCGTTGCCCTTGCGCGAAGATGTGCCTACCGTTTGCATAGCGCCAACAGTAGTGGGCAATTCACGACTAATTGTGAGGGAACTTGACTCGCGGCTTACGAATGGTTTGAGCAAGGTCTTGCACCCCTGCGCGTCCCATGAGCCGAACTTGTCGTTCGATGACCAGCGCAAAGCCCAACATGGCGCCGAAAGCAGCAAAAGCGATGAGGAAGTGAATTTGCAAGCTTGCAACAACGGCAACTAGCGACACCAAAATTCCGAGCAGTGACCACCACACCCGCTTGGCTGAATGTCGGTAGAGGCCAGAAGACGACACGGCACTCGCGAATTTTTCATCGGTCTTGAGCTGTGTCTCAATCTCACGCAGGATTCTTTGTTCTTCATCTGACAATGGCACGTTCTGATTGTCTCACCTCACAGACCCAAACGCAATGCAGTTCGATGTGTTCTTCGTCTTGCCCTTACTCAGCGACGGGGCCTGAAGGGCTCTGGCCGGGCTTTTTCGTGTGAAGACCACTCACAGGGCCAATCATGCCTGCACCAAATCGGTCAACGATCAAATCAACTGCCCTGCTGGCGGGCTTCCAGTGCTCTTCAATGTCTTCTGGGCTTTCCCCTCCGTCATCGAAGAGACGAGGAGTCCGTTCGCTCTGCTCGGTCAATTTCTGAGCATGTACTCCGAGTAGTCGGACACCTTGGGAATAATCAAGCATCGCCAGCAGCGGTTCAAGTGCTGCCACCATTGACGGCCCAGTCGTGAGCGGAACAGTAGGAGTCACCGACCGTGTGACTGACTCAAATGAGGAAAACTTGACCTTTAACAACAATGTGCCAGCCGCCACCCCCGCATCACGCGTGCGACGTGCAACCGCATCACACAAACGCACCAACTGCACGCGTAGTTCGTCATGCGTAGTGAGATCGGTAGAAAACGTCTCCTCATGTCCGATTGATTTTGCAATTCGTTCTGGTTGCACGATTCGATCATCAATTCCCTGCGCCAATGCATGTAGATGTCGGCCGTTGACATCACCGACAGCAGCACACACGATTTCGACATCGAGTTCTGCGAGATCTGCGACGGTACGCACTCCGATGGCTTCCAGTTTTGACAGTGTTGCAGGCCCGACGCCCCACAACGACTGGACTGCTAAAGGAAGCAGAAATTCTTTTTCATTCCCTGGCTTCACTTCGAATACTTGATACCCACGCTGCACTCCGCCTGCAAGTGCACGCGGTTTTGCATGCTCAGACGCGAGCTTTGCGAGAAATTTATTAGGCGCAACACCCACACTGCATGTCAATTGCGTCTCTGACACCACCCGCTCTCGCAAAGCCCACGCAATTGATACCGCATCTCCCAACAACATCGAAGCTCCCGTGACATCTAAAAAAGCTTCATCGATAGAAATTTGCTCAACGAGTGGTGTGAATGTTTCAAAAATGGTGTGCAGCCTCTGACTGAATTCGACATAGTGAGAAATATCGGGAGGAAGAAAGACAGCATCTGGACATAATTTTCTCGCAATTGCTGATGACAACGCAGAGTGAATTCCGTACCGCCTTGCCTCATAGGACGCAGCCGCCACTACCCCGCGTCCACCCGTGCCACCCACCACGACTGGCTGGCCACGAAGTTCCGGATGACGCAGAAGTTCGACCGAAACATAGAAGGCATCCATATCGATATGGAGAATTGAGCGGTTGGTCGTCATTTGAACGAACGCTACTGCACTCATACGCTCGCCACGCCTACGATGGTTGAGTGCCAGTCCCCACCCATTCACTTTCTGCTTTGCCATCTGTTACGGCACGCGTCATTGCATTCGTTTCAATTCTTGTTGGCGGACTCGCCGGCGCACTGTTAGGACACGGATTCGTGAGCACTCAATGCGACGGTAACTGCGCACTTCAATCAGGTATTGGAATGTTCGTCGGAAGCATCCTCATTGCGGGCGGCACCGCCATCATTGCTGTCCTCGTTCTTCGTGCTCACGGCGAATGGCGCGAGTCAACTGATCCATCATGAACTCGACTCTCGGCGCTCAGTTACGACACGCAGCAGAACTTCTCGCACGAGAAGCTGGAGACATGGCACTTCAGGGGCGAAAGAGTGGCCCACTCACTGCCACCACAAAATCTTCCCCCATCGACATGGTGACCAAATACGACAAGGCAAGCGAGGCACTCATCACTGCGGGCCTTGCACGCATTCGCCCAGATGATGCAATCATCGGAGAAGAGGGAGCCTCACGTGACGGCACGTCTGGCATCACATGGCACATTGACCCGATCGATGGAACAACGAACTTTTACTTTGATCTTCCAATGTGGGCTGTCTCCATTGGAGCAGTAGACGAACATGGTCCACTTGCAGGCGCTGTCTATGTTCCCGCGCTCGGCGAGATGTTTAGTGGTGCCCGAAACGAAGGCGCAACCCTGAACGGCTCACCAATCTCAGTTCGCAATAACACTGATATTGCAGATGCACTTGTATGCACTGGGTACAGCTACCGCATTAGCGAACGCGAAGTTCATGCCAAACGAGTCGCTGACATTGTGATGAAAGTGCGTGATCTTCGTCGATTCGGTGCTGCAGCAGTAGACCTGTGCTTCGTTGCGTGCGGCCGACTTGATGCGTATTTTGAAGAACACCTTCACACTTGGGACCTCGTTGCAGGCCAGGTCATCGCAACAGAAGCAGGCGCCATTGTTACGGACTATGTCGGAGACACTGTTCGACCCGAGCAAGTACTTGCTTCAACGCCCGGAGTCCACAAAGACCTCATACACCTCATTGCAACTTCGGGAAATACTGCACCATGAGCGTGGTGCTTGCAATTGATGCTGGCACCACCGGAGTGCGCACACGGGCAGTTTTTGATGATGGAAGCAAATCTTTTTCTGCTTACCGCGAGTTCACTCAGCACTTCCCTCAGCCTGGTTGGGTTGAACACGACGCGATGGAAATCTGGGAAGCCGTTCTTGCAACCTTGCAAGAAGTCTGTGGCCGTCTCACACAACCTGTAGCGGCAATTGGCATCACCAATCAACGCGAAACAGTCGTTGCCTGGGATAAACGCACAGGCATTCCGTCGGCTCGTGCAATCGTGTGGCAAGACCGACGCACTGCAGAACGATGCACTGAACTATTGCCCCATTTGGATCGCGTGCGCGCAGTCACCGGCCTCGTACTTGATCCTTATTTCTCTGGAACAAAAGCAGCATGGCTTTTGCAAAATGCAGCGATGCCTCCTCTCGAACATCTGTGCATCGGAACAATTGACTCGTGGTTGGTCTGGAAGTTGACGGCGGGATCATCGTTTGTCACAGATCCGTCGAATGCCAGCCGCACCATGTTGTTCGATATCGCAACGATGCAATGGAGCAGCGAAATGTGCGAACTGCTCGGTGTCCCCATGTCCGTCTTGCCAACAGTGCAACCATCGAGCGGACGATTCGGCATCACAACAGATGTTCCCGGTGTTCCAAACGCAATACCCATTTCGGGAATCGCTGGTGATCAACAAGCTGCTCTCTTTGGTCAAGCATGCACTCAAGTTGGCATGGCAAAAAACACATACGGCACAGGAAGTTTCGTTCTCCTTAATGTCGGAACAACTTGTCCGGCGCCATCAGAAGGCATGCTGACAACCGTTGCGTGGGATCTTGGCGATGGTGCACCCGTGTACGCACTAGAAGGAGCCATCTTTGTTACCGGCGCTGCGGTGCAATGGTTACGAGACGGACTTGGCATCATCACCGACTCGTCAGAGATCGGCGCATTGGCAGAATCTGTTCCTGATGCCGGCGGCGTCTGTCTGGTGCCGGCATTTACAGGATTAGGAAGTCCGTGGTGGGACCCCTATGCACGCGGTTCCATTATCGGAATCACACGTGGCACTTCTCGAGCCCACATTGCACGAGCAGTTGTTGATGCGATGGTTCACCAAACCAGAGATGCCATTGATGCAATGACCGCTGCAGGCGGAGTCGCGCTAGCTGAATTGCGTGTCGACGGTGGAGCATCTGTCATGGATGCAATGTTGCAACGACAATCAGACTCACTCGGAGTTCCTGTGCTCAGACCCACCGATCATGAGACAACAGCGCTCGGAGCTGCATATCTTGCAGGGCTTGCAGAAGGAGTCTGGGCAAACCTCACAGAGATTGCTTCGATGTGGACTCTTGACAAACGATTTGAACCCGGGACTCCAGACTCATCTCATGGGCAATGGTTGCGCGCCGTTGAACGCTCTCGCAATTGGGTTAGCCCAGAGACAGAAAAAGCGCGCATCCAATAGCACCAGCACGTTCACCTAATGCTGCTGTGCGCAGTGCAGGGTGAGGTCTCGAATCAGACGAATACAACGCTGAAGAAAAACTCTTCGCCACCGAATCAAGTACCGATGAGAACGATTGAACTACTCCACCACCAATCACAATCACTTCTGGATCACAAATATTGGTGAGACTTGCAAGACCGACAGCAACCCAATCTGCAAACTTTGCAACCACTGACTGAGCATGACTATCCCCCGCATCGGCGGCTGCAAACACTTCTTCACCGCTCATGCCTCCACTCAAAAATCGCAGCGCGGAACCTGACGCATACCGTTCCCAACATCCACGACGCCCGCACACACATTGTTCACCGTCGTGTTGCACCACCATGTGCCCAATTTCGCCAGCGAATCCGTTAGCACCGCGTTGCAATTGACCACCCATCACAATGCCACCGCCGATACCTGTACCAAGCGTCACGATGACTGCATTCATCGCACCGCGCGCGGCACCAGCCTGCCATTCACCAAACGCAGCCATCGTTGCGTCATTCTCAACATGCACGTTGATGCCAAGTCGCGAACGAAGTTCAGGGCCAACTGCAATATTGTGAGCGCCCTTCATATTGGGAGAGGCACGCACAATTCCGTCTGGCGTTATGAGGCCCGGTACTCCGACACCAAGAGACTGCGTTCCTGATAGTTCATGAAACATTGCCTCGAGAAGGTCAACTAATTCAGAGGCATGAGGGGTTGGATAACGAATCTCTTCGAGAACGAGACCATGCTCGTCAACGCGCACTCCGTGGCACTTGGTGCCGCCGACATCAATTCCGACAAAGCTCACGACTCGGCGCGAGCCTTCAGTTCTTTCACTGCCTCGATGAGGATGCGAGCTTCTGCACGACGCTTGACGAACCCTGGCAATGGAACGACAAGTTCTAGTTCAAGTTCGTAGAACACTTGAGTGCCGCCGTCTACTTCAACAAACGAATATGCACCATTAAGCGCACGCATGATGTCGCCTTCCACAAGATGCCATGACAATCGAGCTGGTTGTTCTGAGTAGTCGTACTCCAACGTGTAGCGAGTGCTGCGTCCAAGCGCTGATGCTCGATACTCAACTCGAAGTCCTCGTCCTTCGCTGTCACGAGTAAGGACGTGAGCTTCTTTGACATCCTTAGCCCAGTCTGGATACTTCTCAAATCCGAGAACTACATCCCAACACGAAGTCAGTGGGGCCGAGATGAGGGTGGTTTGTGCAGCGCGGTCAGTCATGGTTCTAATCTTGACCGCTTTCGGGCCCCTGATGTGGCACCTCTGAGGAATCCTCGAATCGGCGCGGGGCAAAAGTGCCATACAACGCCCCCCAGAGTCCGTTCAGACCAAGGCCCATCATGGGAGCCAGGATTCCAAAAGCCAAGGTGCTTCCCGCGCGTCCATCAGTTGTCGAACGACTGACCGCTGTGGCCACCGCACCAACCACCTGAACACCGAGAGCGCAATTCATCACACGAGCTACAGACGATGGAGCACATTTGTCAACCAAAAAATACAACGCCGCAACTGAGATGTTGTCTGTTCGGCTTCGTTGCACTGCAGTCCAGTACCCCCACAGAAACGCAACGATCCCGATTGTAAAACAACCGAGACTGACAACAACTCCGATTGTCTTCCACGGCGAAGAGAAGGCAACGGCCGCACACACAGAGGCAGCGACAAAGATAACCGTGAGAGCAACATTGATTCTGACAAGAAGTGAGCCTGGCACGCCTTCCATCATGGTCCGACCTTCAACACTTCTCCTAAACGAGCTGCCAGGACTGAGTATTCAAATTCGGATTCAGCCCGTGTTCTCGAAGCTGTGGCCATCGATGAGCGCAATGCATCATCATCAAGAATTGTGGCAATGCGAGCAGACAGGCCGGACACATCTGTTGGGTCTTTCATGACATAACCAGTGACACCGTCAAGCACAGCCTCTGCTGCTCCACCGCTATCACCGGCAATTTGCGGTACGCCACATGCAGCGGCTTCGACAAAGACGATGCCGAAACCTTCTTGCTCAAGACCGCCCCAACGATTACGACACATCATGGAGAAAATATCTGCACACCCGTACAACACTGGTACATCTTCATGTTCAACACGGCCAACGAATGTGACAGGAGCATTCAATTCATCTGCCAACTTACGCAGACGCTCTTCATCGCGGCCCGTACTTGCAATTACTAATCGCAATCGTGGGCGGTGTGGGGCCAGTTGAGCAACTGCTCGAATAACGGTGTCGAATCCCTTCCGCGGAACGAGGCGACTAAAACCAAGAATGATTTCATCGTCGGCAGCAAACCCGAATCGAGCCCGCGCTGCTTTCTTGTCGGCATCATTCAGCGGCACGAACCGTTTGGTATCAACTCCTGGCGGAACAATGGTCGACGGCAATGCACGTCCTGCTGCATGATCACCTTCCTGTGCCGGATATCCACCAGCAGCAATGATGTGTTGTGCTCCACGAAGCACATGCCCTAACACCTGACGTGAACCTGGCAACCGGCCAGGCACAGTGACTTCAGCACCGTGCAGCACCACCATGTACGGGACCGCGAGTCGCGGACCAACAAGACCTAATGGCAGTGCAGGGTCAAGCACAACAAAGTCAGCTCCGAATTCTTTGGCTAACGCATTGATGCGTTGCACCATCCATGGGTGTGGCAGTAGCACTGGTTCTCGCGTTCGCTCGATGCGATAAGGCTCACCTGCATCAAAAACAGCATCGCCATCGTGGGGAGTAGTCAGTACAGCAAAGGAATCTGGCGGCAGGCGTCGCCACCATTCCCACAACAACGACTGAATACCGCCGATCTTTGGAGGAAAATCATTTGTGACAAGAAGATGTTTCATAAGCCTGTCCGTAAGGCTGGCAGATGTAACAACTCTTCTCGCACCATTGGGTCAGGATCATTGAAATCAATCAGGTTGCGGGCTCCCAATCTGGCAGCTGCCCACACCGCATGTGCGCGTAATTCACCGCGAGGGTGCTGAAGATACGTGCGCAATGTTGACATGACGCGATCATCAGTCGGGTCGCCGACATTGCCGATGTTGATCAGCAAATTCCGCCTGATCCAGGTCATGTCTCGTTGATGCACGTACCAACGCTGACACGATTCGTTCAGTGTTACATCATCCATGTGCAGCCACGCCACAACGTCAACACCAGACTGCACCAGTTCTGAAGATTCTGTAGTCCCTGCACGTCTCGTTGGTGGGCACACGGTTTGACAATCATCACAGCCATAGATTCGGTCATGAAGTGCAATGCGGTGCTCACGATCAAAAATTCCAGGCTTTTGCAATAACCATGACAAACATTTGTTGGCATCAATCACGCCATTTTCAACGATTGCTCCAGTCGGACACGCTGGTATGCAACGAGAACACGCACCACAACCATCCTCTAATGGTGTTGCCATTGGCAGATCAGCTGTTGTTACGACACACCCGATAACAAAGAAACTGCCGTGACCCGGCAACAAGATGTTTGCGTTCTTGCCATACCAACCAATACCGGCTAGCCAGGCTGTTTCTCGATCAACCATTGCATTGTCATCTGCAAATACCACAGCACGGTGACCATCGCTTCTCAATTGATCAGCAACCAAGTTGAGCGAGTCTTTTAAGAATCCGTAGTGATCGACCCACGCATACCTAGCAATCTTGCCGAGTGGAGACTGTGACAATTCGGAAGTCTGATTGTCATCGATTGCATATGAACGCACACCCACAATGATTGATTTCGCACCTTCAAGATGGATCGCAGGATTTGTGGAACGTTCTGGACGCAGGAACGTAAATTTCATTCCATTCACAAGATCGTTATCGATGCGTTCGTGCAACTGACCTAAGGCACGGTGCATCACTTCAGCTGGTGCAACGCCCAACGTGTGAAGACCCGCATCAACCCCAATAGTGCGTAGTTTTTCCCAGTACTCAGGTCCGTGAGGTGCGTCTGGGGAGACGGTTTTCGGATTTCGGGAAGACGGGTTAGCCAACGGCACGGTGCCGAAGCGTAGGCACCAAACCGGCCTGAGCGAGCAACCTAATTTCTCGAAGCTCCTGAAGGTCAAGAACAACAGCACCTTCAGAGGGGGCATCACAGAGGAAACTCATGATGCAATCGCCACAGGCGTCAGTGTCTGCCATGACGCACGTGGCGCATGAGATCATGAGAACTGGTTCGTATTGTGGGGCTTCGGTGAGTGTGAGAGGCGTGATGTCCATGTCACCAGAGTGACGAATGGGTGTGACACGGTTTGCGAGATTAGACCCGCATCCGCACTGCTTCGGCCGTACTGACGGCTACAACCTTCGACAACATGGTTGCCGCGGCTCCCGAATCGATGGTCGCGCGGGCCACGTCAATGCCATCAGCCACGGACGCAACATGGCGAGCAACAAAGAGTGCGCAGCCCGCATTAAAGGACACGATGTCGCGCACGGCTCCTCGGCCACCAGCGAACACCTTGTTCATGATGGCCAAGTTTTCCTGGGCGTCTCCCCCACGAACATCAGCAAGAGTGGAATGAGTAATTCCAAAGTCTGCTGCATCAATTTCAAAACGAGAAATGTTGCCGTCTCGCAATTCGTACACAATGTTTGGTCCGCTCACGGCCAATTCGTCAAGACCTTCGTGCCCATGAACCACCCACGCACTGGTGACATTGCGAGATGCCAATGCCCCCACCATTGCTTCCATCATGTTTGGCATTGCAACGCCTACCAACATGTTTGAAATTGGCGCAGGGTTCGCCATTGGCCCGAGCAGATTAAAAGCAGTTGGCACTCCGATTTCACGCCGCGATGGACCTGTGTACCGAAATGCCGGGTGGAATTGAGCAGCTAAACAGAACCCGAAACCAGTTGCAGCAATTGACGCTTCCACTCCTTGTGGGTCAAGTTCGATCGCTACCCCGGCAGCTTCCAATAAATCAGCTGCACCACATTGTGATGATGCTGCGCGGTTACCGTGTTTGCACACCGGCACACCTGCTGCTGCTACAACCAAAGCAGACATAGTAGAAACATTGACGGTGCTGCTCTTGTCTCCACCAGTACCAACGATGTCAATTGCTCTCGACGCAACATCAGCATCGAGATGTACCTTCATGCCAGCAGAACGCACAGCATGCAGCATGCCTTCAAGTTCTTCTGTCGTTTCACCTTTCGCACGCATTGCGATAATGAATGCTGTCATTTGTGAAGGCGTGGCACTGCCGTTCAGAATTTGTGTGATGGCAGCTTCGGCTTGTGACGAATCGAGATCACGTCTCTCAAGTAAGTGACCCAACAAAGTGGGCCAGCCGATGAACTCTGGGGAATGCGCCATGCACCAAGTATCTACGCTGTGCGACGTCTTTGACGAATGATTCTGCGACGCTCACGTTCTGTAGCGCCTCCCCAGACTCCGTCTTTCTCTCGAACCACAATTGCGTGCTCGAGACATGACGCCCGCACCATGCAGGTATTACAAATTGCCTTTGCCTCTTCGGCCGCCGCTTCTGAATCAGGGAAAAAGACATCGGGGTCTAGGCCGTTGCAAGCCCCTTGGTTACGCCATGACAGTTCTGTTCCCGACATCGGAACCCCCCTCAGTCACGAGGATTATCCCCGCACGAGGCAGTGTATGTGTCGGGCGTCACATCTGCCTAATCCGCTCTTATGAGCCGTCAGGACGATGTTCTGCAGGGCTTACGGGCGGAGATCAACCAGAAGTTCTTGACGAGTTTCATCAGACAATGGAGCCACTTCGAGATAGTTCTGTTGATCACACACCACTGACACTGGTCCAAACGCAAACTGCTCAACCTGTTTCTCAGTGAATTCAAAGGTGAGGTAGTGCACAGCAGCCGTGACATCTGGACGAGTTAATCCGGCTGCATGCTGGGCATCAATTGAGCCTCGCACTTTCGAGCCGTCCGATAGCTGAATACAAATACTGTCTTCAAGGCCGGCGAGTTTTGGCAGCCACTCACGTACTTGATCTTCAGATGTCAATTCAAGAAACAACGTTGCACACAATTGGCCTGGCATCGGAATCATCGGGTTGTACACCTTTAACTCTTCCATGACGCCTTCGTCTGTCACTAGTTTTTCGGCCCGAATCATTTCTTGAATCTGCAAACGCATGGTGTCGCGGTTTTCGAACATGATTGTCAACATCTCACCAATTGCTACGCGACGACGACGCTTTACTTCAATAACATGTGCACGAAACTCGGGACGCTCGCGCTCATAGGCGCGAAGGTCTGCGATGTCATCAAGTGTGAGTTTGCGTGATGGGGCGGGGGTGTTGGTGTTCACTTTTATCTCTCTTTTTTATTTTGCTGGTTCTTCGGCAATGCCATAGGCACGCGCGACTACTTGTAACGGATGCTGGGCAATAATGCCCGTTTGTTCATTAATTGCCGTGTTTGCCAAATGACAGTCACCAGCAACTATTTGATTGTTTGCAGCTTCCAACTTGTTTGCCAATTTCTTTGCAATCGGCACAGAAAACTCTTCATTACCGGCCTTTAAGCCCCACATGCCGTCAATGCCTGAGCATTGATCAATCAATGTGATTTTTGCACCGGTCAACTTCATGATGTCACGACTACGCAACCCAATATTTTGAGCGCGAAGGTGGCACGGAATGTGATACGAGATGCTTTCGGCAATCTCGCCAGTGAAGTTGGTGTCGAGTTCTGTTCCCTCGGCTTTATGCAAATTCATCAAATACTCAGACGAGTCGTACGTGTGCGCCGCTACTAATTCAGCATCGGGTCCGCCAACGTAATCGACATAATCCTTCTTCAAGATGTAGCCACAAGTCGGTTGTGGAACAACAATGTCTTTGCCGCCACGAATTGCTGCAGCCAATGCCTTCACTTGCTTCGTAGCTACTTTGATGAATCCGTCCATGTCGCCGCTGTGCAGGTATGGCGCGCCACAGCAACCAGCACCATCAACTAATGAGCATTCAACGCCATTGCGTTCAAAGACCTTCACCAGATCCTGTCCGATGCCGGGCTGTTGGTATTCCACCAAACATGTAGGAAACACTGCAACAGAACCCTGCTTCTTTGCCAGGGTCGGAGCCGAACGCTTCTTGAACCACGTACTGAACCGTTGCTTTGCATACGGAGGAAGCAATCGAACAGATGATACTCCTGCAGTCTTTTCAACAAGTTTGCGGACCATTGACCCAGGCTTTGCACCAAGGACAACATTTGTGATTGTAGGAATCGTGGTTGCCAACTTGCCGAGAGCATCAGTGTGCCCCATGGCTTCAGTTGTGATGCGTTTACGGAGAGGGACTTGGTCATTGGCCATCCGCATTGAATCGTGGCGCAACATTAGGCGAGGGAAATCAAGAGCCCATTCGTGCAACTCAGGAATGTATGGGCAGTTGACATAACACAGTTTGCATTGGAAACATTCGTCTGCAACTTGGTCTTGTTGTGCGGGCGTTAATCGGCCGGCGTCTTGATCTTCGTGCGCATCCACGTAATCAAACAGAGTGGGAAAAGACGAGCAGAACTTAAAGCAGAGTCTGCAGCCATGACAGATGTCGTATACGCGCGTCAGTTCTTCGCGCACATCTGCTTCATCGAGATAGAGAGGATTCTTTGGGTCGTATGTGATGGTCATCTGAAATTCAATTCTCGGTAAGGGGTTTTACAAAGATGAGGTGGTTGCTGATTTCTCAACAACCACCCACCTCTTCGTTCATCGCGACCAATGGGCCGCGGAAAAATTAGAGAGCAGCTAAGCCTTCTGCGAAACGACCAGCGTGGCTCTTCTCTGCGCGAGCAAGAGTTTCGAACCAGTCAGAGATTTCATCGAATCCTTCTTCGCGAGCTGTCTTTGCGAATCCTGGGTACATCTGTGTGTACTCATAGGTCTCGCCAGCAACTGATGCTTTAAAGTTTGCTTCGGTCTCACCAATTGGCTCACCACTTGCTGGGTCGCCTACTTCAGCGATGTACTCAAGATGTCCGTGCGCATGGCCGGTTTCACCTTCAGCAACAGAGCGGAACAATGCAGCTGCATCTGGGTAACCCTCGATGTCTGCTTTCTGTGCGAACCAGATGTAACGACGATTTGCTTGGCTTTCGCCTGCAAATGCCTCCAACAGGTTTTCGTGTGTTTTAGTTCCCTTCAAGGCTGGCATGAATGGATCCTTTCTTTTTTGGTTATTTTGTTGCGACTAGCGCAGAACACGCGCCGCATTGTCCTCGGTACACGATGTGGGCATCGCTTACTGAGAAATCGTCGAGGCCGCGCAATACAGGCGCCTTTGTTACATACACATCGTGAACATCACCACAGTCATCACAGACTGCATGATGATGGTCTGACACATTCGGATCAAACCGCAAAGAGCCTGAACCGACTTCGATTGATTGCAATTCACCCATCTGGGCGAGATCGGTCAATGTTTGGTACACGGTGCGTAGCGAGATACCCGGCATGACACTTGTTGCGGCGCTGTGCAGCGAGTCTGCAGTGGGGTGAGAGCTGTTGTCGTGAAGAAGCCGAAATAGCAGTTGTCGTTGTGGCGTGACTTTCAACCCTGCAGTACGAAATGCAACGGTGAGTTCCTCTGGTGATCGCATGGCAGAACCTTATCTGCATCAAATGCTAATTAGCAATGATTGTTATCAAGGTCACACTGTCAGGAACAGAATTCTTTCAATAGTCCTGACCACATAGGCTCTGCTACGTGTCAACCCCCCACAATTTCTCCCGATCACAGTCCCTCTCTCGCCTCTCGAATGAAGAATTTGATGTCGTTGTCATTGGCGGAGGAATCACCGGAGCCGGAGTTGTGCTCGATGCCGCGTCTCGGGGCCTTCGTGCGTGTCTACTCGAGCGCGATGACTTTGCCTCAGGCACCTCATCCAAATCTTCCAAACTGATTCACGGCGGGTTGCGCTACCTGCAACAAGGTGATGTCCGACTTGTGTATCAAGCACTGCGTGAACGCAAACGCTTGCGCAGCAACGCCCCTCACTTAGTCCACGTATTGCCGTTCATGATTCCGATTCTCACGAAGAACAGTGTGGTCTCAAAGAAAATTGCTCGCGCGCTTGGTTCTGCCATGTGGATGTATGACCTCACAGGCGGATGGCGCATTGGTCGCCTTCACCGCCGCTTGTCTGCCGATAAAGCATTCGCACATTTGCCCACCATGGCACGCGAAAAGCTTTCGTCTGCATACATGTACTACGACGCTGAGGCCGACGATGCCCGCCTTACTCTTTCAGTACTTCGCAGCGCCGCAGACAACGGAGCAGCCATTGCAAATCAGTGCCGCGTTGAAGGAATTGACTCAACTAATCGCACGCAACACACAGTTCGTGTCCATGACTTAGTCGGTGACACTCATCTCACCATCCGAACCAAAGCAGTTGTCAATGCAACGGGTGTTTGGGCCGATGATGTTCGCGCCCTTGATGAGGCATCGCATCCAGACACCATTCGTCCGGCAAAGGGCGTACACCTCACCGTGCCTTGGGACAAAGTGCGCAATGACATTGCCGTTGTTATCCCGGTACCGAGCGACAAACGCAGTTTGTTTGTAGTCCCCTGGATTTCTCGTGGTGACGGCACGTACCAATTCACATACATCGGCACTACAGATACGGATTACAAAGGTCCAGTCAATGATCCGCAATGCACACGCGACGATATTGAATATGTTCTTGCAGCACTGAACGCAAGCGTCAACACCGATGTCACATTTGAAGACGTAACGGGCGTGTGGTCGGGTCTTCGTCCTCTAGTAAAGATGGATGACTCTTCTGCAAAGGCAGGTCGCACTGCTGACCTCAGTCGTCGTCATCGCGTGTTTACTTCCGACACTGGTGTTGTCACTGTCACAGGTGGAAAACTCACTACGTATCGCGAAATGGCCGAAGACGCAGTTGATGCAGTTTCTGAAGTGTTGGGCACTAAGACTCGTTGCCGCACACAGTCAATGTCACTACACGGCGCAAAAGGCCGCAGCATCCGTGCATCGCAACGAGATCACCACCTCGATGGTCGTTATGGAAGTGATGCTGCAGACATATCTGCGCTCATTGCAAGCGACCCTTCACTTTCTGGGCCGTTAGTGGACGGACTTCCCTATTTACGTGCCGAAGCTGTGTATGCAGTCACACACGAAATGGCGACATCAGTTGATGACGTACTTAGTCGTCGCACTCGCGCACGTTTACTGAATCGACGTGCCAGCGTGACCGCAGCACGTGCAACAGCAGACCTCATTGCACCACTCCTTGGGTGGGACGATGCACAGTGCACAGCCAGCATCGCTGAGTTCGTTGATGCATGCGCCCGCGAAGACGCTGCAGCAATGGTGACAGAACAAGAATTCATCGACTCACACAAGGGACAACAATGAGCATTCATACATTTTCTACACGGGCCACAGAGCCAATCGAATTTGGCGGAGACCCTGCTGTTGCAACGTCTCACCTGCCTAGTCCAGGGCGGGCATTAACTGCCACAGAAGTAAAAGAACTCAGTGCAATTTGCGACACCACCGCCGATGCAGCAGAACGCGCACAACATGGTCGTGACTGGTGGCCACTGTCTCTTCGGTGGTCACTACTTCGTAATGAAGTCCCGCAAATTCCCGCTGTTGTGTGCCGCCCGAAGAACACGCAAGAAGTTTCCGTATTGATGGCGTACTGCAATGACCACAAAATTCCGGTCACACCATCTGGTGGACGAAGCGGAGTGTGTGGTGCTGCGATTCCTCTCTATGGTGGTGTCGCACTCGACATGACTCATATGCAAGGCATCGAATCAATCGATGAAGTATCGGGCATTGTTGAAACACTGTCTGGCACCTTTGGCCCAGATCTAGAAAAAGCTGTTCGCACATACGGACTCACCATCGGGCATTACCCACAGTCATTTGAATTAGCGACTGTTGGCGGTTGGGTTGCATGCCGAGGAGCCGGACAATATTCAACGCGGTACGGAAAAATCGAAGACATGGTGCATGCTCTCGAAGCTGTTCTTGCCGATGGCACCGTCATCCGTACCGGTGGTGCGCCTGCTGGCGCAGTTGGCCCAGATATTTCTCAATTGCTACTCGGCAGTGAAGGAACTCTCGCAGTGATCACGCGTGTGTGGTTGCGCGCTCACCCACTGCCTGAAGTGGAACGCCGCGCTGCATTTACCTTTGCGTCATTTTCTGAAGGCATCGAAGCGTGTCGCCGCATCATTCGTGCCGGAGCAACACCAGCTGTGTTGCGTTTGTACGACGGAGCCGAAAGCAAGCGTTCTCATGGTGGTGACGGTACGCAATGCACTCTTTTAGTTCTAGATGAAGGCACCGAAGCCATCGTCGATGGAACAATGAGTGTTGTATTCGATACTTGCAAAGAGATGGGCGCCACTGACGGTGATGTTGCACTTATCGAAGCATGGATGCACCACCGCAACGACACAAGCGGATTGCAAGCACTCACTCGCAAGGGCTTTGTAGTTGACACTATGGAAGTTGCCGCAAATTGGGGCCATCTTGATGCAGTTGTAGATGCAGTCGAATCAGCGATGCTTGCTGTTCCACATGCACGCTCTGCCACGTGCCACTTATCTCATAGCTACATCGAAGGAGCATGCGTCTACTTCACGTTCGCTGCGACGCCTGAAGAAGCTGATTTTGAAAGCACCTACGTAGCGATGTGGAAAGCGGGCCAAGAAGCAGGCCTTAAGTCCGGTGCAAACTTGTCGCACCATCACGGCATCGGATACAGCAGGTCCCAGTACATGGAACAAGCTCTCGGAACCAGCATGGGCGTATTGCGTGCAGTGAAAAACGCACTTGATCCAAACGGCATCTTGAACCCAGGCAAGCTCGGACTATGAGAACCCTCGTCATCGACGTAGGGACAAGCGGACTTCGCGCCGCCATTGTGCACGATGACGCATCGGTGACCGATCTTCATTACGAAGAGTTTGCTCCAGATAGTCCATTCGCAGGACTCGTGGAATTTGATGCAACAGCCATGTACGCAGCAGTTCATCGCGTCGCCTCGCGCGCACTTGAATCTGGTCCCGTTACCGCACTCGGAATCACCACACAACGTGCTTCCACCATCATGTGGCGTGCATCAACAGGTGCGCCCATAGGGCCATCACTTGGTTGGCAAGATTTGCGCACCGTGGGTGAGTGCATGGCTGCACGCGCCGAACACGGATTCACTTTCGCACCGAATCAGACAGCAACAAAAGCTGTGTGGATGCTTACTCACTACATCACTGATGTAGCTGAACGTTCGAGTGATGATTTGCGCATCGGAACTGTTGAATCGTGGATCGTGTACAACCTCACACAAGGCGCACACCACGTAACAGACCACACCAACGCCGCTGTTACGGGTCTCACCATTCCAGATGGAACTTCTTGGAATAGCGCGATGTTGAAAACCTTAGGAATTGCAGAACACCAGCTTCCGCGCATTGTTGATTCAATGGGATTCGTCGGCAACGCAACAGACCTTGTTGGTGCGCCCCCTATTCTTGCGATTGCCGGCGATCAGCAAGCATCTCTTGTCGGACAAGGATGCATTGTCCCGGGCATGGCCAAAATTACATTTGGTACCGGCGGCATGTTGGACATGTTTGTTGGAGACAATCCCCCACATTCTGCGCAACGTAATTCAGGCGGAACATTTCCGATCGTTGCATTTAGTCGCGGTGGAAAAATCTCCTACGGAACTGAAGCAATCATGTTGTCAGCTGGCACCAACATCGAATGGTTGCGCGACGACATGGGTCTCATTGCTGATGCAGCCGAGTCCCACACCTTGGCCTCATCAGTTCCGACAACCGACGGCGTGGCTTACATACCAGCACTTCTCGGACTCGGTACTCCGTTTTGGGATTACGGCGCACGAGGCGCACTGTTCGGAATCACACGGGGAACAACTCGAGCCCATATCGTGCGAGCAGTTTTGGAAGGGGTCGCACATCGCGGAGCCGACCTAGTGGAATCAGCAGAGGCTGATTCAGGACTCACGATTGGCGAAATTCGCATCGACGGTGGCATGAGTCGCAACCAAACATTCGTTCAGGCACTTGCAGATGCAACAGGCCGGCCTGTCAGGGTGTCGCCCGTATCGGAAGCGACAACTTTGGGTGCCGGCTTCATGGCGGGCACCGAATCGGGACAATGGCACAATCTCGGCTCCGCGGCCGAGGCGCTCTCAGGTGCCCCTGTCACCTCACCATTAGGTGCGCCAGGGATATCCCGACAACAATGGTCACAGGCGGTCTCTCGAGCCCGCTCTTGGATACCTGAACTCTCATCACTGGACTTCTAGTGTTGGGATGCGATATTTCGCCAACACGACAAAGGATGCCCTACGTGGACACTCACCAAGTTGAATCCCCCGACATGTCAATGACCACTCGTCGTCGACTCATCGCTTCACTTCTCGCAGGAGGAGCAGTTGTTGCCGCGGCACCACTGTTTGCAGGTCACGCATCTGCAGCAGACAATGCAGCGCCACCTCACCGTGATGCTGCCGACAACGCAGCATTGAATGCATGCCTTGATCGCGAATCACGAATGGTCGCAACGTATCGCAAAGCGATCGCAGGATTGACCGAGAATGACTTAATTGCTATGACTCTCATTCTCGATCACCACATTGCATATGCCCACGCTCTGAAGGGTTACTTGGCAGTGGAAGCAATCACTCCAAGCAGCGCACCTCTTGCCTCCCCTACTGGATCACTCGCCGGCATCGCTCGTCAGTTAGCCACGCTCGAAGATCAAACCGCAACTATTCATACCAACACCATTGGCACAATTAAGGGTCTCGATGCAGCAACACTTCTTGCCTCCATCGTCACTGTTGAAGCTCGCCATGCTGCTGCACTCGAACTAATTGCTGGCGCATCACCTATCGCTGCTCACGCCACCGCCTACTAAGGACTCATCATGAAACAAACAAGCACTTCCTCACCAATCAGCCGTCGCACAATGCTGCGTTCGTCTGGCGCACTTGTTGCAACGTCAGCAGTTCTTGCTGCTTGTAGTTCAGCCAAGCCATCCGTTGCACGAATTGGTGAATCACCGACCACCGTGAAGTTGGAAGATCTTGCAGTGACAGACGTTGTTCTTCTTCGTACAGCAATGTCGATGGAAACAATGGCCGCAGCAATGTTGACAGACTCGGCCGTTACCGGTCTTGCAAGCAAAGATGCAGCACCCGTCATCGCAGCATTCGCTGCAGATCACATTTCGCATCTTGAAGATCTTCGCGTCTTGATTGCAGCACGTAATGGTTCTGCATATTCAGAGACCAACACAAAGTTGATGCAGGCCTATGGTCAACCAGCACTTGATTTAGTTGCAAACGGAAAAGTTGAAGCCGACGTCTTAGCTCTAATGCACGCAGTTGAAACGTTGATTGCTGCCACATACCAATACTTCGTGTCACTCACCGTCGAGCCTGCTCTTCGCGCTGACCTCGTACGACTAGGCGGACGTTCATCTCGACGCTCAGCTGTATCGGCACAGCTCATCAATGGCGGCACCGGCGGGTTTGCACCTGCAAACGATAAAGATGGCGTACCGCTAGTAGCCACTTTGCCTGGGGCATTCGGGTCTCTTAGTGCTGTACAAGTCGCCTTGGGCCCTGTCAACGACACCGGAACACGTGCCACTGTCCTTATGGACACTCCAAGCCTTAATAGCCTCATTTACTAAGCCTCTTTACCCATACACTCATCTCGACGGTGAGTCGTCCGGGTGATCGCGGCACAGCAATGTGCTGAGGAAAGTCGGGGCTTCACAGGGCAACATGCTGGCGAGAGCCAGGTCGGGGTGACTTGACGGACGTGCAACAGAGAACAGACCGCCGATGGCTGCGCAAGCAGATCAGGTAAGGGTGAAACGGTGCGGTAAGAGCGCACCAGCATATGAAGCGATTCATATGGCTTGGTAAACCCCATGTGAAGCAAGATCAAGCAGAAGGCTGGGCTGCCCGCCTGCCGCAAGGCAACCTTCGGGTAGATCGCATAGAGGGATGATCATCCAGTGCGCAAGCACGGACAAAACCCCGCTTACAGAGTGACTCACCGTCACCCAACGGGTTTACAGATGTGATGTTTCGTTGAACCCAAGAAGTGCTGGCCCGCGCGGACCAATTGCAATTCGACAAATCGATGCGCGATCCAATTGCATTCGCCATGTTGTGTCTGGCCCCGTGCCAAGCGCCCATGTAACGCCGCTCTTGATAGGCGACACGTGACTCACAACAATCACATCACCTGTACGTGCGCGTTCACTGATTTCATCAAATGCTGGCTGTACACGAGCATCTAACTCAACAAGTGTCTCGCCACCTGGTGGACGAAACGAAGGATCATTGCGCCACTGAGCCCACAGCGACTGATCAACATCCGTGAGTGCCACGCCGTCCCAGTCTCCGTAGTCAAGTTCAATAAACCGCTCATCGATCGTGACGTTGCCCGAAATTGCACTTGCTGTCTGATGTGCGCGTGTTAACGGACTACACACCACCAA
>WLSJ01000090.1 GCA_009705865.1 Actinomycetota bacterium
CATTGACACGCCCACCGAAAAATATCTCCCAGGAAATTGCAACACTTGCACGAGTGTCTGCGAAATCAAGCCATCCTCGTGAAGTACCAGCACGTGCATCGCGTGGCACCAGATCTGTTGGTGCACCGAGTGATTTCAATAATGATCGCATTGGCATGTATTCACCAAAGGGCACTCGACGTACTTTGTCGTACCGACCAGAGATTGTTCCATCGACTTCAACAACTACCTGAGCATTTGTAAATTGATTCTGCCCAGCATCTTCGGTGATGCCGACAACAAAGGGAACATTCAGGCGTTTTGCTTGCTGCACAATTTCGGAGTACTCCGGACTGTCAAGAAACAATCCGTGGTTTGTAATGCTGATGACATTTTCTGGCCAAATCACTGCATCACGTTGAGAGTTCGGCTGCAAAGTTTTTGTTGCTGTCATATGCACGTCAAAAACATCACGAGGGTTTGTATCAATCGCGTGAGTTCCTTGTTCTCCTCCGCCTTGAACAATGGAAAGATTTAGTGTGCGACCAATACTGTGGGTGTTGTCCCATGTGTTTCCCAAAAGAACCAAAAATCCGACAACGCAGATTGCACGGAATCGACGGTGTGTTAACGCAAGATAGAGCGTTGCAACAGAAATACCAATGACACCCATTAATGGGGCAAGACCAAGTAGCGGTCCACCGGTTTGCCCAATGGCGATAGTTGCCAAAGGTACTCCTCCGAAAGGAAAGGAAAGACGAAGAACTTCAGCAAGCGAATGGCAAATAACCAATGCTGTGCGGTGTGATGCAGTGGTTGTCGTTAATTGAGCAGCGACATAGCTCGCACAGCCGTGCATGACGCTAAAAATGAGTACCGCAATGATGTACCCAGGTGAAGTTAAGAACCACATCCATGCCATAGAGGGCAGGAACCACGCAGCTGCAAAATAAAGGCCAGTGGAAAATGACTTATCACGTCGTTGGAGCGCTGTAGAACCGTAGAGACCAAGGCCGATAATGCCAAGCGGCCACCATCCCCACGGCGGCATAGAAGATGCAACTAGTAGACCAGCGATGATTGGGCGAAAGATGCGACGAATCATGTTGTCAGTACGGCGCGAACGACATATCTAGATTTTACTGAGCCTTTTGGATGGCAAGAAAAAAGAGTCAAGGTTGCACTACGTGTTGGATCAGTGATCCACATCGATGTTGGCTTCACGATGCTGTGTCCGGTGACTACATATTTATATCTCTTGGTTCCAACTGAGATGAATATGAAGTCTCCACCGCGCAATGAATCAATGTTGCTGAAAGGGCGTGGCGAAGATGTGCGATGAGCTCCGAGCACTAAGTTGCCAAAGCGCCCGGGCCGCGCTGAGCCAGGCCATTGACCGACACCTTTATCAAACACGTCATCAGTAATACCCAAGTAGATCGGCGATGTGACGCGCAATGCAGGGATGGTGAGTATGCCGATTTTTGTGTATGGCTTAGAGACAACACTGGGAGTTGCAGAAGAGGAAGCTGCGGGCAACACAGAAAGAAAAATGCAGACTGATCCTGCAGATATCTTTGAACAAATGCGTCTAAAGCGTCGCGAGGTGAGCAAGTGTTGCTTCGGCGGCTGAACGTGCTTGCTGCACACAGGCGGGAATTCCGATTCCTCTATAACTTGCACCAGCAAAGACTATGCCAGGAGCACTGGCACCGAGCGAGTGTTCCAGTTCTGCGAGTCGCGCAAAATGATGTGGTCGGTATTGCGGGAATGATTCTGCCCACCGGCTGACACGAACTTCAGATGGTGTCATGTCGACGCCAAGATGAAGTTTCATGTCAGCAAGAGCAAGGTTGATGAGCTTGTCGTTATCAAAATGCATTACTTCAAGACCATCTCGGCCAAGAGACACGCGAAGAATCATCGAACCATCGTCTGGGCGCCAGTGTGCCCATTTGTTTGATCCGAACGAAGCAGCAGATACCCAACGTTGATCAGGCTTTGGCACCAAGTATCCGCTGCCAGTGAGGCGTGATGGCCACTGAGACGCAGGGATAGCCATAGTGATGAGAACTACAGATGCATGGGTCCATTCATTAAGAAGTTCGCCGGCACGCGTGTCGAGCGTGCGAACAAAGTGTGCGCTGTGTTTTGCGGGCGATGCAATAACAATGGCGTCTGCTTGATGTTGTCCTCGGGAAGTAGAAACGGTGTAGCCGGTCGGTTCCTTTTCAATTGCAGACACGCTCTCACCAGTGAGAATGCGACCTCCAAGAGATGTGACGCGTTGAGTCAGTAGTTCTATGAGTGCACCAATTCCGCGTATGGGAGTTGCAAAGATCGGACCTGCAGGACCTTTGGCTGCTGCAGCACGCGCTTTTCCTGCTGCAAATAACATGCTTCGGCTGGCAGTAAGTGCTGCAACTTGCGGAACAGCGGCCATGGAGAAATGATCGGAATCTGTGGCGTAGATACTTCCGATGAGTGGGTCAACGAGACGTTCATGAATTTGATTACCAAATCTGCTGCGTACGTAATCACCAATTGAGTCGGTATCAGCTGTGGCGGGGAGGAGCGGTTCTATTGCTGCTCGAAGTTTTCCGACTGGAGAGATCAGCCCCGATGTAGCGAATGCACGAATTTTTGCTGGAACACCCAACATGAGATCACCAGGAATGTTGTGCATGCCGTTGTGCCAAATTGATGCATGCGCATCAGTGGGTGACGTCATTGAAGAACCGAGACCAAGTTCTGATGCAAGTTGTGTAGCCCACGGAACACGAACAAGAAAGGCATCAGCACCTTCGTCAACGGCTGACAATCCTGCAAAAGGAGTGGTACGAATACGACCGCCCACTGTTGACTCTGCTTCAAGCACAGTCACGTTGACTGGTACAGATGAATTAGTGAGAACAGTGAGAGCGCTAGTAAGTCCGGCAACACCTGCACCGATGACGACTACTTGACGGGGATCACTCATGCAGTGATAAGTCTACGAGCAAGCGCTGCCATGACCGATGAGTCATTGTTGACACACGCAGTACGAGCAAATGCAATGCCGTACGATGCTGCTCGTTGTGCTGCTTCGAGATCAAGGTCGTACAAGACTTCAAGATGGTCTGCCACGAAACCGCATGCGCACACGACTATTCCGTCAACTGATTCATCCGTATCGCGCATAGTGGCCATCTGATCAATAACAGCAAGGATGTCTGGGCCAATCCATGGTTCTGGTGTGCGACCAGCCGATTGCCACGCAATGGACCACTGTGACCATCTGGTTAGTCCGGCCTTACTAGCAACGAGTTCGGCTGTGGCACGAAGTTCTTCGGGATACGGATCACCAGCATCAATGATGCGTTGAGGAAGTGAATGAGCTGTGAACAATATTTTTGTTCGCTCTGGCATTCGCGATAACTGTGCTTGCATGTCGGCAGCTAAGAAATCAATGAAGGCATCTTCGCGCGCCCATGTTTCAACGGCACGCACTTCAATGTTGTGAGGTTCTGCAGCGGCTCGCACACGATCCGTGTATTGACCAATCGAATATGTTGAATAGTGCGGTGCGAGCACAAGGCAGATAATGCGTGTAAAACCCAAAGCTGCTACTTCATTAACGGATTCTTCGATGAAGGGTGTTGCGTGTTTGAGACCGAGGAAGACTTGGTAATGACCCGGATTAATGAGGTCAAGTTGTTCTTGTAACGCATCACGTTGAGCTTCAGTTAGTTGTTTCAGCGGAGATAACCCGCCAATTGCTTCATACCGTTTGGTGAGATCTTGCAATTGTTCGTCTGTGGGGACTCGACCACGACGAATATCTGTGTAGTAGGGCAGAATCTCTTCTTTCGTGCGAGGAGTTCCGTATGCCATCAGCATGACTGCCGTGCGTGTTGAGTTTGTCATTTTTTTGTCGATTCGTGAACGTAGGAAACTACATCTGTGAGAACGCTTGGATCTGTGTCTGGCTGTACGCCATGACCAAGATTGAAAATGTGGCCAGGGTGGCCGCCATTGTCTGCGAGTACGACTTTGGCCCCATTGACTGCAATCTGCGATCCTGCCAGCACAAGTGCTGGGTCAAGATTTCCCTGCACGACGGTGTTCGCGCCTAAACGAGTTCGTGCATCACGAATCGATGTGCGCCAATCGAGTCCAATAATTGCATTGCCCACTGAGTTCATCGATTCAAGTAAGTGATCGCATCCGATTCCGTAGTGGATGCCGAGAACTTCGGGATGACGTTCCGCTAATTGTGTGAAAACTGACGTGGAGTGTGGTCGCACATATTTGTCATAGTCAGGTCGAGAGAGTGCGCCTGCCCATGAATCGAAAAGTTGAAATGCTTCTGCGCCTGCTGTTAGTTGGGCAGAAATGAATTCAACTGAATGTTGGACAAGATGTTCCATGATGTTGTGCCACAACACTTCATCTTCACGCATGAGTCGTTTTGTGTTTTGGTACGTACGACTTGGCCGACCCTCAATGAGATAACTAGCAACTGTGAAAGGTGCTCCGGCGAATGCAAGGAGAGGCACTGTGAGTTCTTTGACTAATGAAAGAACGGTGTCAGTGACATATTCAATGTCGTCGTGATGCAAAGGGCGCAGGCGCGCAAGGTCAGTGCTGGATCGAAGTGGCGACGGGGCCACTGGTCCGGTGCCGGGCGCAACATCAATACCAAAGCCAACAGCGTGTGCAGGAACCACAATGTCGGAATACAGAACTGCAGCATCAACATTGTGACGACGCACTGGTTGCAGGGTGAACTCAGCAGCTAGTTCTGGTTTCTTGATTGCGTCAAGAATGCTTCCTTCGCCGCGAATAGCGCGGTACTCGGGCAAGCTTCGTCCGGCTTGGCGCATAAACCAAACAGGAGTGTGGTGAGCAGGTTCTCCGCGGGCAGCGGCAAGAAATGGGTCGTTCGGGAGACTGGTCATAACAAGGTGGCTCCCATGCGATTCATGGGTTTCACGCTATCGGTGGTTGCCTCGAGGCATTTGGCGAAGTTGAGCATCGATTCGGGCGATCCGCGTGCGGGCAGGGGGGTGGGCAGTGATCAGTCGGTCTGTCCATTGGGCTGAACGTTCTCCTTGGCCGCTGTCAACAACGATGCGAAGGGCATTCAATAATTGGCGACCAAATCCCATGGCAACGGCGGTTTCGTCTGCTTTGAATTCTGCTCCTTTACCTATTGCGTTGCCAATGTATTGAGACACTGTGATGACAGAAAGAAAAAGCCACGAAATAATGGTGATGAAACCAGTGAATGTTTTACCGATGAGCGAACCAAGAGATGAACGGGTTGCAAAAACATCTGTTGCAGCGTGGGCAACATTCTGTAAGAGAAAACCAATTTTTGCGAGAAGGACAATCGGTATGGTGAGCCATTGTCCGATTGTGAGTGCAATGGTGTGCATGCCGAGATGATGACTGAGTTCGTGTGCTAACACTCCACACAATTCGTCATGTGACAAGTTGTTGATTGCCCAACTTGATACAACAACAAGATGACCGCCCGAAGCAAACGCATTGAGGTCCTCTGAATCAGAAACTGCTAATACAAATTTTCCTGGTGGAATATGATTTGCTTGCGCGACAATGTGCCATGAGCGCTGAAGCGTGTCGCGTTCCGTGCGTGTCGGAGTGCGAGCTCCGAGAAGTCGTTGTAGTGCGATGCGTTGCACGGGTCGGATAAATAGAGACCCGCCGCACAGCAACCACAAAGCCGCAAAGACTGCAAACGGCACATAATAAAATTGAGAAGCAACCCACCAGAAAGCAGCAACTGCAATAAACCAAGCGGGCAATAATGCCAAGACTGGGGCAATGGCTGCCACCGCGTACCCATCAATCTTTCGTTGTCGTTGAAGTCGGTCAGTGCGGGCCATGCACCCCTAGTCCATCAGTATCTGTGGCCTAGGTCAAACTCCCATCACAATCGTCTCAGATGCCTCACCTACACTTAACGAGATGACTGGCACACGGACCGAGCGCATTGATGCCCACGAACGAAATCCGAAGTGGAAACTTGCGCCAATGCGCATTGAGATGTCCGAGTGCATTAACTGTGATGCATGTCTTCGTCATTGCCCTCCCCAGTTAGGAGCCATCTTCAACGTGGGAGCAGATGTTGTCATCATTCCAGAACTGTGTAGTGGTTGCGATAAATGCCTTCCTGTGTGTCCGGTGAACTGCATTTATCCGTTTCCCGAATGGGAAGCAGCTGAAGTACCAGCTGAATGGTGGGAGCAACCAGGCTCAGATAATGACCCGTACGATTAAGTCCAGCGAAAGGACATCACAATGACAGCACCAACAATCCCCGGAGCAGAAGCGTATTCCCATGTCGGAAACGGCAATGTCGGAGTACTTGTTCTTCATGGGTTCACCGGTAACCCAGGTTCAATGAGGGCGCTAGCCGAGGCAAGTGCCGCTGCAGGATTCCATGTTGAACTGCCACAACTAGCTGGTCACGGCACCGCAATTGAAGACATGATCCCCACACGGTGGGCTGATTGGAGCAGTGATGCAGAGAAGGCGTACCAAGTGTTGTCGAAACGTGCGTCGAAAATTGTTGTGATGGGTTTATCGATGGGTGGTGCGTTGACTTTATGGATGGCTGCACAACACCCTGAAGCGTGCGGCATTGTTTGTATCAACCCCGCAACGCAACCACAGCCACAAGAAGTTCTTGACATGTTGCAAGGAATGATTGATGGTGGAACTGTGACCATGGATGCCATTGGTTCAGACATTGCCGACCCGAGCGCGCACGAAACTGCGTACCCCGGCACGCCGCTTGCTGCTATGAAGTCATTTTTGTCAGAGGGACTTGCGCCACTTGCACCGCGCTATCCGTCAATAAAAATGCCAATGTTGTTGTACACCTCAGTGCAAGACCATGTTGTGCAACCAAGTGACAGTGATGCAGTTGCCGCAACATATGGCGGCCCTGTTGAACGCGTCATGCTCGAACGCAGTTATCACGTGGCAACACAGGACTACGACAAAGACATCATCTTTGCGGGTGCTGTTGCATTCGTGCATCGCGTAACCGCATGACAATTGCTGCGCTAATCGCAACAATTCCAAGTCCGTC
>WLSJ01000091.1 GCA_009705865.1 Actinomycetota bacterium
CCTCTTTGATCCAGCACATGTTGTTCGCGCTAATGATTTTTTCGCAAAACACGGTTCGCGCACAATCATCATCGCCCGCTTTGTGCCCGTGGTTCGCACGTTCGTTCCGGTAGTTGCCGGCGTTGGCGAGATGGACTACAAGACATTTACTCGCTTCAACATCATTGGCGGACTTGCATGGGGTGCGGGCATTCCTCTCCTTGGTTATTTCCTTGGCAAAATTGAGTTCGTAAAGAACAACATTGAGGTGGCGATTTTGGCCATCGTTCTTCTGTCTCTCTTGCCGGTCATTCTTGAATTCATCAAGCACCGTCGCTCAAACACCCATTCACAGGACAACTGACTAATGCGGTATCTCAGCCTTGATTGGATAGACGCCATGCAGGCTCAAGTGGCCTCTAGCGAGTCGCTGGCAGACCTTGCATCAACTCACTCGATCGGTGTCACTCAAGTGGTCACAGACGGCCCTGAGGGCAACGTTTTGTACCACCTGCAAGTGGGAAATGGTGAAGCCCGTTTTGCCTCTGGTCCAGCGCCCGATGAAAACGTCCGTATGGAACAGACCTGGGAAACAGCTGTCGGAGTTGCCACCGGCTCACTGCCAGCTCAGGAAGCCTTCATCAAGGGCCATGTGCGTATCTCTGGCGACACTCAGCGCCTAATGGACGCAGTACCCGTGTTTGCCGCCCTTGACGCTGCATTCGAAGCCGTACGCGCTCTGACGACGTACGAATAGTCAGCTAGGTCGCCCGGAAATACGGGTTCGATGGGTCCGCCATCGCTACAAGTGCCTGACCAATGTCTGGCCCAGCATCTCTGGCTTGTTGCAGTGCCACAAATGTGGCATCACGGTTGTTTGCAAACACCGCTTCTTCATTATCGGCAGATGGGTTTACCCACACCGCAACGATCAGAACGAGCGAATCGAGTTTCTCCGCAAATAGTTTTTCGGTATGTGCGAGCCCGACACCAGCGGCAACGCCAGCTTGAGCGCCACCCCATGTCAGAACACCATGACGATCATTCGCAATTGCTGCTTTGTTCACAAACAATGTGAACGGAACAATCGGCATGTTCGGTTGCGCTACAGCAACAAAAGGAACATGTCCTTCGCGCGGAGTTGCAAGAGCCGTAGCCCATGCAGTGCCGACAGGTCCGTCGCGATGGCCGAGCACAACATTGATGTGTGCAGCATTGACTCCGTCGCCAACAAACCCTTCACCAATTTTCATACCGGCAACCGTCCGTATCGTCCTAGTCGTAATGCATCATTAGAGATCGTGCCTGGCTTTGTGTCATATGCAAGCAATGCAACATGTCGCGCAATAGTTCCGGACACACGCGTCACTCGGTGGTAACTATTACGTCCGTTAAACACCATGAGAGTTCCCGGAGTCATTGGTTCAGTGCGCACCAAGTCTGTGCGCTCTCCCCGACGCACGGCAGCAACAGTGTCGGCGTTCTCATTAGTAGCCGTACGTATACGCGATGCATTTTCAAAATGGCCACCCGCTTCCGATGTCTGAATCGCAATAGAGACGACGAAATCTGTCTGGTCAAAATGCCATCCGAGTTCATGACCGTCACGCATCACTGCAAGGTTCAGTGCACCGAATGGATCTGCGTAGCGAAAGAGTTTCCGCTCCCCCAAAATCTTTGCAACGAAATCCATGAGTGGATCCCATTCATACAGAGCGCGAATCACACTGTCATCAGGAAATTGGTCATACGCGACGACTTCAAGGTCTGCATTGACGGTGGTGTGGTATGCCACTTTTGCTAATTCATCGCATTCCGCAATGAGCGCTGGAATGGCGCTCTCTTTAATGAATCCAGGGATTATTGCAATGTTTTCTTTGGCGAATGTATTGCTGAGTTGCCCATGCAGTTCAGCACTATCTAGCGGCCACCTGTCTGTATCGACGAGGGCCGCAACATTCATTAAATGAGACCAAGCTTCTTTACTTCGTCGCGTTCTTCAACAAGTTCTGCAACAGAAGCATCAATACGCCCACGGCTGAAGTCATCAATGTCCAGACCTTGCACAATGCTGTACTTGCCGTCTTTGCACACACATGGGAACGACGAGATGATGCCTTCTGGTACGCCGTAGCTGCCATCAGATGGAATTGCCATTGACACCCAATCGCCAGGGGCAGTGCCGAGAACCCATGAGTTCATGTGATCAATCGCTGCATTGGCTGCTGAAGCCGCTGAAGACAAGCCACGTGCCTTGATAATTGCTGCACCGCGCTTTGCAACGGTTGGAATGAAATCGTTTTCGATCCATGCCTGATCGTTCACCAATGCTGCTGCATTCTTGCCATCAACTTCGCAATGGAAAAGGTCTGGGTATTGAGTACTTGAGTGGTTGCCCCAGATAGTCATCTTCTTGATTGAAGTGACGGGCTTTCCAACTTTGACAGCCAACTGTGTCATCGCACGGTTGTGATCAAGACGAGTCATTGCTGTGAAGCGACTAGGGTCAAGACCTTGTGCATTGTTCATGGCGATCACTGCATTTGTATTTGCAGGGTTGCCGACAACCAAGATTTTTGCATCTTTCTTTGCAGCAACACCGAGTGCTTTGCCTTGTGGTTTGAAGATTCCACCATTCGCTGAGAGCAAGTCACCGCGCTCCATACCGTCTTTACGCGGCATTGCGCCAACTAGGAATGCAGCATCAATATCGCCAAATGCAGTTTCAGCATTATCGGTGCACACAACACCAGCTAAAAGCGGAAATGCACAGTCATCAAGTTCCATACGCACGCCTTCTAAAGCGCCAAGGGCAGGAGTAATTTCCAACAACTGGAGAATGACTGGCTGGTTCGGGCCGAACACTGCGCCTGAAGCGATACGGAAAAGGAGGCTGTAGCCAATTTGGCCTGCGGCGCCGGTAACGGCAATACGAACTGGTGATGTCATACCCATAAGAGTAGGCAAAATGAGGGCTCGGCTCCCAATGGAAGACCTACAGAACCGTCAGCGCCTACAGGCCCGCAGCCTTCACAATCAGTGCAACATAGTTGTCCTGACCAAGTGCGTTTGGATGGATTCCGTCTGAATTAAACCATTCCGGGTGTGGTTTGGACAATGTGTACCAATCGAGGATGGTCACATTGGGATGAGTTGCCGGCAAGTTGTTAATTATTTTGTTATTGATTTTTTCAGAGGCATGGCGAGGAACGCGCATAGTGAGAACGATGACACGCTCCACATCTTTCAGCGGCCGTAATATCCGTTCAAAAGTTGAGGCTTTTGTAATGCCATTGGTCCCTAAGTGGATGACAACAACGTTGCCAAGTTCATTGACCGACTTGTAATAGTTGAAAATCTGCAGCGCACCAAGTACTTGTCGATTTTTTGAAGCATCAACTGTGATGCCATACGACGTGAGCTTCTTTGCAGACCCGAGCATCACGGAATCACCCACCGCAAACACTTTCATTTTCCCGCGTGGAGTAGGAGTAGTAGTTGCCATTACCGGAACCGTCGTTGCCCCAATAGCAACAGTGGTGGTCGTGATGCTAGTAACGGCTTCTTCATTTGCATCAAGACCAGCAGTTATGTCATCGGGAATAACGCGAGCACCGACCATACTGACGACACTAAAAACAGGGACAACTGCAAGAACTCCGAGAGCCGCACCAAGAGGTCCTCGTAACGTTCCGTTACGTACTCGCCATTCGCGGTAGAACGCCAATGCTTTGCCATTTCGAATAGGTGTTTCGATCCATCTGTAGGAAACCTCTGTTAGAACGGCAGTAATTGCCATCAGCGCAACAAACTCTCGAAGGTTTAGAGAATTTCCGGCAGCTTTTCGATATGCCTGAAAGACAGTCCAGTGATACAGATACAAGCCGTACGACCGCTTTCCGATCCACACCAGTAGTGGAGTTCCGATGACGTACTTTCCTAATCGTGAACGAGGATGCGTCACGGTTGCTATGGATACGACTGTTGCAATACCAACAGCGATGAACCCACCGCGATACAAAAGGTCATATCCAGAAACGCCGACATCAGCTACTTCAACAAGTTCGCGAAACTTCCAGCACATTGCACCAAGCGCAACAAGCGCCACTACTCCAGCAATATCGAGCCCGTTGGCATTTGAACCAGCACGTCCGCGACGAAGCGCCCATGGCCTCCACATCGTGGCAAGAGCTGCGCCCAGAAGCAAACCGCTTGCTCGTGTGATGGTGCCCAAATACAAGAAATCAATTCGGCCGACGCGATGCCCGAACAATGTCATGAACTGTTGAGGCGTATTGGCGAAAGTATCAATTGGTCCCGTTTGATAAATCATTGCTGTTGCAATAGCGATTGCTACGGCAACAGAAGTGAACACCAAACCAAGTATCGGCAATGTTTTCGGCCTAATTCGACGCAACAATACAAACATGATGAGCGGCCACACGATGTAGTACTGCTCTTCAACAGCTAGTGACCACAGGTGTCGAAGTGGAGCGAAAGAAAAAGCAGATGTGTACGACGAACCGCTCCAAATTTGAAACCAGTTCGAGACATATAGAAAGCCGCTCACAACATCGCCGCGCAGCATGCCTAAGCGATCACGATCAAACAACGCGCAGTACACAGTGGTACCCAGCAACAACGTAAACAAAGCAGGCAACAAGCGTCGAGCACGGCGTAACCAGAAGTTGCCGAGCGACACAGTGCCCGAGCGTTCGCGTTCAGCGATCAGTAACAGCGTGATGAGATAGCCAGAGATGACAAAGAACACTTCGACACCAAGGAATCCGCCACCCAGCCATTGATGGTTGGCGTGATACACCACCACTGCCAGAACCGCGAGAGCTCGCAAACCATCTAACGCAGGAACGTATGGAACAACTGGACCTCTGCGGGTACCCCATGCAGGCGTACCGCTGTGCTCATTGTGGTGGTCGTTCTGAGTGCTCATGAATGAAAAGGGTTAGGCAACCGGAAGACCCAACTGGGCGTAAATTTCACGAGTGGCTGTTGATTTATTCAAAGTATAAAAATGTAAACCAGGCGCACCAGCATCTAAGAGTTGTGCGCACAATTCAGTGGCGGCTTCTACACCAATGCGGCGAACATCTTCTGGCGATGTTCCCGATTCAAGACGCTCACGCAGCCATTGAGGGAAAGCCGCACCAGACAGTTCAGCCATGCGTTCAACTTGGGCGATGTTTGTGCACGGCATAATTCCCGGAACAACAGGTTTAGTCACTCCGAGGTCTGCCAAATCATTGACCAATGACAAGTAATGGTCAATATCAAAAAAGAACTGAGTAGTTGCAAAGTCAACGACACGAAGCTTTTCAGCAAGGAGACGACGGTCAGTGGCAAGGTCTGGGGAACGCGGGTGACCTTCAGGATGTGCCGCAACACCGATTGATAGATCCGCTATCTCGCACAGATGTTCCACCAGGTCAAGCGCATACATGTAGTCACTAGGTCGAGCATCAGCCGGGTCTTTCGGTGGGTCACCTGCAAGAGCTAAGACGTTTTGAATTCCAGCTGCCGTGTACGTAGCAATGATGTCTTCGATTTCATGACGTGTATGACCAACGCATGTGAGATGTGCCATTGCAGGAATATTTGTTTCGCGTTCAATCCACAACACCGTGTCGCGTGTATTTTCGCGGGTGGAACCGCCAGCTCCGTATGTGCACGACACAAAAGAAGGGCTAAGAGACTCAAGTTCGGCAATTGTGCGACCAAGAGACATTGATCCGGCAGTGGTTTTGGGGGGCGAAAATTCAAAAGAGAAAGTTCGTCCTGCCGCAAGGAGGTCACCGATACGTGCCATTTGTCTAGTCTACGACTTGCCTAGTGACGGAAGTGGCGTGATCCGGTGAACACCATTGCAATTCCAAAGGTGTTGGCTGCCGTGATGGATTCTTCGTCTCGCACACTGCCACCGGGTTGGAAAATTGCAGTGACACCAGCGGCAGCCAACTCTGAAACCGTATCGCCAAATGGGAAAAAAGCGTCGCTCGCAGCCACTGATCCGGCCGCGCGGTCTGAGGCTCGCCCAATTGCTAGACGGGCTGCGTCAATACGGTTGGGTTGTCCCCCGCCGATACCAACAACCGTGTCGCCGTGTGCAAGAACTATTGCATTGCTCCATGTAGCGGCAACTGTTTGCCATGCAAGCAACAAACTTGACCATTCATCTGCGCTGGGCGCACGCTCGGTGACCACTGTGAAATCGTCAAGAGGTTCGTCAACTTCATCAACTGACTGGACCAACAGCCCGCCATCAATAGAGCGGACATCAATTGCCATGGAACCAAATGGAGCTACGGCTTCAAAAATTCGTAGTGATGGTTTTGCACACAATATTTCAAGTGCATCTGATGTAAACGATGGCGCAATGACAACTTCCGTAAAGGTCTTGTTGATCTCTGCTGCAGTTTCGCCATTGACCTCACCATTGACCGCAATGATGCCGCCAAATGCACTAATTGGGTCAGCGCCATGGGCATTGGAATACGCTTCAAAAATAGTTGGCGCAAGCGCAACACCGCATGGGTTGGCATGCTTCACCACAACCGCAGCTGGCCTGTCGAATCGGCTCACTAATTGCCATGCCGCTTCTGTGTCAAGCACGTTTAGGTATGACATCTCTTTGCCATTGAGTTGAGTTGCAGAATCCCACCAGCTCTCAACACCGGGCAAGCGATACCGGGCACCTGTTTGATGTGGGTTTTCTCCGTAGCGCAACACTTCGGCACGTTCTGCAACCAAAGTAAGAATTGGCGGCACTGTTGCATCTTCACGATCACTTGTTTCGTCAGCTAACCATGAAGAAATTGATGCGTCATACGCACTAGTAATTCGGAAAGCTTTTTGCGCTAAACGCCGACGAGCAGCAACGCTGAAAAAATCACCACTGATCATTTCTAAGACGTCGCTGTAATCAGCGGTGTCGACAACAACGCCGACATGAGCAAAATTTTTCGCGGCGGCACGCACCATTGCAGGCCCGCCAATATCAATGAGTTCAATTCCTGGCTTTGACGAGAACGGGTACAAGTTGACAACGACAAGGTCGATACCTTCGATGCCATACTTTTCCATTTCA
>WLSJ01000092.1 GCA_009705865.1 Actinomycetota bacterium
ACGTAACCGCGAACGTTGTTCAACACCAAAGCGATGTTGTTCGTCAACCACAACAGCACCAAGGCTCTTGAAGTTCACAGAGTCTTGAATAAGTGCATGGGTACCAATTGCTATATCTACGGACCCATCAGCAATGCCGGCCAAGATATTGCGTCGCTGCTCCCCCGTTACTTTGTTCGTGAGCAATTCAATTCGCAGTGTTCGATCGCCGAACAAGTTTGATTCATCAGACACTGTGAGAGAAGCCAACAGTGCGCGAATTCCTAATGCGTGTTGATCTGCCAACACTTCGGTGGGCGCCATAATTGCCGCTTGATGTCCGCCTTGCACTGCTGCCAACATCGTTGCCACGGCCACCAAGGTTTTTCCAGACCCAACATCACCTTGCAACAGTCGATGCATCGGAGTGCCAGACGCAAGATCTTTGTATATCTCAGCAATCGTGCGCGTCTGTGCTCCGGTCAACGGAAATGGAAGCGCCTTCAAGAACCCATCGATGAGATGGCCGGAAGTTTCATGACTAAAGCCAGCCGACTCGCGTTCCCACTGCGCTTTCTTTCCGACTAACATCAACTGAACGCGCAACACCTCGTCAAAGGCCAACCGTCGTCGTGCGTTCTGGTGAGCTTCAATTGAATCAGGCAAATGAATAGCTCTCATCGCTTCACCGCGACCAATAAAACCGTGCTTATCAACCAGTTCTTGAGGCACCGTGTCAGCAAACCCACGTGGTGCACATTTATTCAAAGCATCTTCAATCCAAGTTGCAAGATCTGATGATGAGATTCGAGATTTTTCACTTTGGGGATAGATGGGAACAATTCGCCCTGTTGCATTACCAACGGGATCTACTAACGGATTAGTCATTTGCAATGCGCCGTTGAACAACTCGGGTTTTCCAAATACTGCAACTTCAAGGCCTTTGTACAACTGCTTCTCGCGCCATCCTTGATTAAAGAATGTGATGTTCAAACGCTTCGTGCCGTCCGAAACAGCAACCTTGACCATTTTTTTGTTGTTGCGCGTGGTGAACGCTGATGTTGATTCGACTGTGACCACTACGAGCGCGGGTACTCCTTCAACAAGGTCTGCGATCATTGCCATGTTTGTGCGATCGACATATCTCCGTGGATACGTCTCTAATAAATCAAGAACACTGCGAACCTCAAATGCTTCGAGTGCTACGAGTGTTTTAGGACCAATTCCCTTAATGCGCTCAAGGCCTAATTGATCTAGGTCACGCAGTGAGAGCGGCGGATTACTCAACGCCAAAGAGGTATGGGTACAACGGCTGACCGCCGCTATGGATTTCAATTGCCACGCTAGGACGATGTTGCGAGACCCACGCGACAATGTGATCAGTGTGTGTTGCTGTGGAGTCAGTACCCGTAACGATGGTGAGAAGTTCACGCTCGTCATCAATCAGATGATCGAGCAATTGCGATGCAGCAGTCACCAACGTGCCTGCTATTGCCACGATGCCGTCTCCGCGCACAATGCCGATCCAATCACCTGATGTCACTTGACCAGCATCGGTGTGAGTATCACGAACCGCTTGAGTAATTTCTCCGGTCGCCACCGATTCAGCAGCAACAGTCATGGAACGTGCATTTGATTCAGCAGATGCTTCCGGGTCATATGACACCAAGGCTGCTAGTGCTTCTGGCATCGAACACGTTGCAACAACCCGCACCTCTTTCGTGGTGAGAGCATCAACTTGTTGAGCAACAGGAATGATGTTTTTGTTGTTCGGAAGAATGATTACTTGGCGAGCATTCATATGTTCGACTGCAGCCAAGAGCTCGGCAGTCGATGGGTTCGACGTTTGTCCGCCAGAAATGACACCTTGCACACCTAGTTGGCCAAACAATTCTGCGAGACCATCGCCACTTGCCACTGCGACGACTGCACATGTGACGGGAGGAAGAGACGGAGACGACGTGCGTGACTGCACAGGTGCCCCCAACGCCGCTTCACGTGCTGCATGTTCATCAGCCACTTCTTCAAAAAGGTCTGTCACGCGAATTTGGCGTGGTCGACCAGCAAGCAACAATGGCGCTTCGATTGCTGCGCCAATGTCATTTGTATGAATGTGGCAGTTATACAAACCCTCGCCACCCACAACAACAATGGAATCCCCAATAGAGCCCCACGCCTTTTTGAATTCAGACAATCGAGAATCCTCAAGGTCTAGGAAGTACATCACTTCGTATCGCAATTCACTGACATCAACGCTGCCATCGCCTGAATGACGCAACGAGACTGCTTCTAACTGTTCAACTGATGGCCCATCAGAATCATCTGGTTCAGGCATTGCCTCACCGTCTGCCACGTGAATTGCTGAATCAAGCAGCAACAAGAAACCAGCACCACCCGCATCAACAACGCCAGCATCTTTCAACACGGGCAACATGTCTGGTGTGCGCGCCAATGCATCGCGACCTGCAGTGCGAGCTGCTTGCAATGTGGCAGAAAGCGTCGCGCCGTTGCTGACTGCAACAGCTGCAGCATCTGCAGATTCACGCACCACCGTCAGAATGGTTCCTTCGATTGGCTTCAGTACCGCTTCATACGCAGCAGCAGATGCACGCTTCAATGCTTCTGCCATTCGTGAGGCATTGACCTTGCCGTCAGTTGATTCACTGATCGTGCTGACAAGTCCGCGCAAGATCTGGCTGAGAATGACACCACTATTTCCCCGTGCTCCCATGAGCGAGCCGTGGCTGATTGCCTGACAGGTAGGAGCCATGGCGTGATCTGCGCCTTCGAGCTCTGCAACAACAGCATCGAGCGTGCGCGCCATATTGGTACCCGTATCGCCATCAGGAACCGGATAAACGTTCATTCGGTTGATGCCTGGGGCATGAGCTTTCATCGCATCGCGGAAGGTCACTACCGTTTGGCGGACCTCGTCTGCACCGAAGAGTTCCATGGCTGCCACAGAGTTGAGGCTAGTAAAGAGGGCATGACCTGTGCGCATCTCACGACGAAATGAGGAGATATTTGCCAGTTTTCTCTGAATCTCTGCCTTTCCTAGTTGGGGGGTCTTTGATCTGGCTGATACATTAAGAAACTGCGTTCGGAAGACGTATATCGCCTTCCCATAACCGAAGAGGATTCCAAAATGGCTGCAGTATGCGAAGTGTGTGGCAAAGGCCCATCGTGGGGTATGTCAGTGTCTCACTCACACGTGCGCACAAAGCGTCGTTGGAGCCCAAATATCCAGCGCGTTCGTGCCATGATCAACGGCTCTCCACGACGTGTTCACGTCTGCACCGGCTGCATTAAGTCCGGCAAGATCACCAAGGTCGGCCGCTAAGGCCATCACCATGCAAGGTGTTATCAAGGCATTCGATCCAACAAGCGGAGACGGTGTCGTTGTGTGTGACACAGACCTAGCCGATTACACCCTTGCTCCTAACGCCCTCGAAGGCTCCATTTTTCGTATGTTGCGACAGGGCCAGCGCGTTGTCTTTACTCTTGATGCCTCTGGGCGTGCCACACGTCTCAGCCTTGGGTCAGAGTCCGATATGGGCACCCCAGCCGTTTAGTTCTTAGACTCGTTCTATTCACCGGTTCATCTGAACCATCACGTAATCCGAGGATCGCACATGGCTGCAACAACAGGCAACGCACGACTCACTCAGTGGGTGAAAGATTGGGCAGAAGTTTTACAACCTGACTCCATCTATTGGTGCGACGGTTCAGCAGACGAGTACGAACGTCTTTGCCAGTCATTAGTTGACGCAGGAATCTTTACAAAGCTTGACGAGGCAAAACGTCCGAACAGTTACTGGGCGCATTCTGATCCGGGCGATGTCGCTCGCGTTGAAGACAGAACATTTATTTGCTCAGCGAATGAATCTGATGCTGGTCCAAACAACAACTGGCGTGAACCATCAGAGATGCGCACAGAAATGATGAGCTTGTACAAGGGCGCCATGAAGGGCCGCACCATGTATGTGGTTCCTTTCTCAATGGGTCCACTCGGTTCTCCCATTGCTCACATCGGAGTGCAGCTGTCAGACAGTGCCTATGTTGCGGTCAACATGCGCATCATGACCCGCATGGGCCAAGGCGCACTCGATGTTCTTGGAAACAATGACTGGGTGCCTTGTGTGCATTCAGTGGGCGCTCCTCTTTCGCCTGGCCAGAAAGATTCTGCTTGGCCATGCAACCCAGACAACAAGTACATCGTTCACTTCCCAGAGACCCGCGAAATCATGTCGTACGGTTCCGGATACGGCGGCAACGCATTGCTAGGCAAGAAGTGCTTTGCACTTCGCATCGCTTCAGTGATGGCACGTGACGCGGGCTGGCTCGCAGAACATATGTTGATCTTGAAGCTCACCAACCCTGCAGGCGCATTCAAATACATCGCTGCTGCATTTCCGTCTGCATGCGGGAAAACAAACCTCGCGATGCTTGTGCCGACAATTCCAGGCTGGAAGGCCGAAACAATTGGTGACGACATTTGCTGGATGAAGTACGGCGCCGATGGCCGCTTGTACGCAATCAACCCTGAATCAGGCTTCTTTGGTGTTGCACCAGGAACCGGATACGACACCAACGCCAATGCCATGGAAACCATGACAAGCAACTCGATCTTTACCAACACTGCTCTCACCCCTGCTGGCGATGTGTGGTGGGAGGGCATGAGCGATGACGCTCCTGCACGCGCAACCGACTGGAAAGGCAACGCATGGAACCCCGAAGTGGAAACTCCTGCTGCTCATCCGAACGCTCGTTTCACAGCTCCTGCATCACAGTGCCCATGCATCGCACCTGAATGGCAAGACCCAGCTGGCGTTCCCATCTCAGCAATTTTGTTTGGCGGACGTCGTCGTACAACAGTTCCTCTTGTTACTGAAGCGTTCGACTGGGATCACGGTGTGTTCCTTGGCAGCATCATGGCGTCTGAAACAACAGCAGCTGCCGGTGGTGCCGTTGGCAACTTGCGCTTTGACCCAATGGCAATGCTTCCGTTCTGCGGTTACAACATGGCTGACTACTTCGGACATTGGCTCAAGGTTGGCGCTGCCACCAAGAGCGAAAATCTTCCAAAGATTTTCTTTGTGAACTGGTTCCGTCGTGATGAAGATGGCCGCTTCTTGTGGCCGGGATACGGCGAAAACAGTCGCGTGCTCAAATGGATCTTCGATCGCCTTGACGGAAAAGCAAACGCAACAAAGACTGCAATTGGCTATTTGCCATCCCCTGCAGATATCGACGTCACTGGACTCGATGTCACCGACGCTGACATGCAAGCGCTGTTGTCAATAGATTCTGAAGGCTGGAAATCAGCATTGCCGCAAATGCGTGATCATTACGCCCAGTTCGGCTCAAAACTTCCTGCACCTTTGACTACAGCACTCAACGAACTTGAGTCGTCGCTGAAATAATTAGGCCTGGCCTACCAACATGGCGCGAATACCGAGCCCCATGAGAAACAATCCGCCAAAGCCATAGAGCAAGTACGTCTTGCTTTTTAGTTGATGGCGATAGCTGTAAATGATTGCTACTGCCATGATGGCGACAAAACCGTAGAACGCGTGGAATGCAGGAAATTCAAGCTTGTTCTTGTTGACCATGATGACGCCAAGAGTGACCTGAATAAAAATGGTGAACTCGGCAAGACCTGTGTACCACCACAGAGCACGAGTGCGTAGAGGCGTGATCTTGTGCGCGGCAAGAGCCCATACGCCAGCAAGACCATTGCTAATAATTGCCACCCATGCCCAGGCTTTATGAATATCGAGAATCAACAAAGAAAGCACGCTTGTAAATCTACCTAGCGAATAAGAGTGTCGGCTTCGTTGCCGGACTCAATCAGGACAAGTTTTCCGTTGGTGATCTCAAATGTGGTGACTGAACAATTATCAAGGCTGGCAATCACCATTGCGTCATTCTCTGTGGCGACTCCAATTGCCGCATTAATGGCAATGAAATGGCTGAACACCACAGTGTCTGCAGTGATGGCCGCAATTCGCTCGGCAATTGCATTGCGATAGTCCAAATAGTGAGCCCCTGACCGCTCTGCAACCTGTGTCCAAGTACCTGCCATCGCTTCGCGCAACCAGTCCACCCGATTTTCTAATGTGTACTCAGGAGGTGATGGGATTTCGCCAACCAATGGTTCGATAACGACATCTTGTTTCCATGCTGTGGCTAACGGGAACGCCGTTTGTTGACAACGCAACAACGGGCTCGACATCACTGGTAGCGGCCCAAGTGCCGACAGTTTTGAAGCGACCGCTAGCGACTGACTACGACCAAGATCATCAAGACCTGGGTCTGGGTCAACATTCCAACCGGCTGCTGCACGGCCGTGACGCACCATGTACACACGCGTCACTCGAAAATCCATCCGTCGCGCATTGGCTCGTTGCTCTTTGGGTCAATAAACCATTCATTACCAAATTGTGCAGCGAACCGTTCGTCATCCATTGCCATAAAGAATCCAGAGTCACTGAGTTGACTTGCATGACACTTCATGGCTGCTCGCTTCAAGGTAGCGAATTTCACCACATCAACTTTGTAGTTAATTTCTGACTCAAGAGTTCCCATTGGGTTGCCGTCATCAGCCGGGCCGTCAGCGTCGAACCCTTCACCTTCTGGCAACAGACCTGCAGCACGAGCAGCATCTATGCCGCGACGAATCTGATCACGATTCATGGTGCCTTCTAATACGCGAACTGCGGGGAACAACTCAGCGGCACGATGACCCACCTTGTGCACCATGATGTGATCTGGATGACCGTAGCCACCATGCCAGTCATATGTGGTGAGAACATCAGCATGTTCTTCTCGCAGAACATCAGCAAGTTTGTGTGCAGCTTCATCTAGTGATGCATTGCAAAAAGCACCAGCATTGGTGTTTTGTTCCCATCCGGTCATGCCGCTGTCTTCGTACCCGAGCCACACAACAC
>WLSJ01000093.1 GCA_009705865.1 Actinomycetota bacterium
GCTCGCGCATCAGAGGCAAACATTTCACTTCCATTTGGTGGAGTGCCCATGGGTGTCAAAGAACTTGATTACGTAGAGGGTTGGCCGGCAACTGAAGCATCCGTGCCATTTGCAGATCGAAAATCAGCTCACACATCAACAATGGTGTCTCGACTCATTGCAGCAGGTGCAAATCATTTTGGCCTCACCACCGCTAGTGAATTCGGCGGAGTCAATGTGACACGCACAGTGTTAAACGGCGTCACTCGCAACCCGTGGAATACCGAACGGACTCCGGGCGGTTCATCAGGCGGAAGCGCAGCAGGCGTGGCGGGAGGGCTCTTTGCACTCGGAACCGGCGGTGATGGTGGCGGTTCTATTCGCATTCCTGCTGGGTTCACAGGTCTTATCGGGCTGAAATCAACCTTTGGTCGTATTCCACGTGGGCCACATGTTGAATACGGCAACCTCACCGTTACTACGGGCGGCATGACACGCAGTGTGCGCGATACAGCGCGATGGTTTGATATCTGTAACGGACATCATGCAGCAGACCCGCTCAGCCTCCCCCGCGTCGAAGGTTGGGAAAATGCGCTCGGAACCATCAACGTTGCTGGTCTACGCGTTGCCATTGTCTCTGACTGGGGCGGTGCAGTCGTGTCTCCTGCAATGTGGAATGTTCTCTTAGAAACCGCTGATCATTTAGTTGCATCAGCCGGATTGCGTCGTATTGACGGAGTAGACACATCGTTGCCTCGCATGGGTGCTGCTTGGTCTATTAGTGGCATGATCGAAATTGCTTCAGCACTTGGTGACATGTGGCCAGATTGTGCAGATGACCTAACACCCGAAATGCGTGCAGGCTTGCAACTAACTGAAGGTCGATATGGAGCGTCTGAAAGAGCAAAGATTGAAGCACGCCGTGCGGCAGTGAACCTGAAGATGAGTCAAATTTTCGAACACGTTGATTTAGTGATGACTGCATCTAACCCAGACATTGCATTTGCTGCAGAAGGCCCGTTGCCCAGTGTTTTTGGTGGCGTCAAAGCAGGCGGTGGCAATAATGGAAAACTCACATTCCCTTGCAACCTGCATGGAAACCCCGGCATCTCAGTGCCAGCTGGCTTCGTTGATGGACTTCCCGTGGGTCTACAAATCATCGGTCCACATTTCAGTGAACAAATTCTGTTGGAACTTGCACTGCGTCTCGAAAGAGAACGTCCGTGGCCTCTAGTGGCTACTAACTCACCGAGATAATTACTTCGTCAGGCTACGTCCGACAATTTCTTTCATAATTTCTGTGGTGCCGCCATAGATAGTTTGAATTCGACTGTCTGCCCACGCGCGCGCAATGGGGTATTCCAACATGTAGCCGTATCCGCCATGCAATTGCAGGCACTTATCAACGACACGGTTCTGCAATTCAGTAACCCAGAACTTTGCTGCTGCAGATTGTTCTGCGGACAATTTGCCTTCGCAATGCAATTCAATGCACCGGTCTACATACACCTGAGCAATTTGTACCTCGGTCGCAATTTCAGCAAGAACAAACTTTGAATTCTGAAAAGTAGCAACCGATTGTCCGAACGCTTTTCGCTCTTTGGTGTATTCAAGAGTTGCTTGCAGTGCAGCTGATGCAACTTTTACTCCGCCAACAGCCATCCCCAAACGTTCTTGGGCCAAGTTCTGCATGAGATACACGAACCCTTGACCTTCAACGCCCAACATGTTCTCAGCAGGTACTTCTACATCAGAAAAGGAAAGTTCCGCAGTGTCTTGAGCATGCATTCCCAATTTGTTCAAATTGCGACCACGCTCGAAACCTTTCATTCCGCGCTCAAGAATCAGCAGCGACAGTCCACGATGGCCTGGTTGATCATTCGTACGCACGGTCGTAATAATGAGATCGCTATTGATTCCATTTGTAATAAATGTTTTTGAACCATTAACTACCCACGCATCGCCATGGCGCACTGCAGAGGTACGTACATTTGCCACGTCGCTTCCCGTGTTTGGTTCGGTAATGGCCAATGCACCAATCAGTTCACCGGTCACCATTTTCGGCAGCCAACGTTGTTTCTGATCTTCCGTCGCAAGCTCGAGGTAGTACGGCAACACAATGTCGTTATGCAGTGTCATTCCGTTCGCACTACCAATAACACCAGTCTCTGAGACTTCTTCTTGCATTATGGCGCCGAACTTGTAATCGTTTACTCCGCCACCGCCGTATTGCTCTGGGACGTGATAACCAAGGAAGCCCAGCTTTCCTGCTGCTAACCAAACATCCCGAGGAACGATTCCGTCTGCTTCCCACTTTTCATGATGAGGGACAATTTCCTTATCGAGCCAATTACGAAATGCTGCACGAAACTGTTCATGTTCAGCGTTATAGATAGTGCGTTCGAATGTTTCCATTCACTAAAACTAGGCGAGAACGGCTCTGGCGACGAGGTCGGTGCCAAAGGCCGTGAGAATTGCGAGATACAGCAACCCCGTGGCCGCCATAACGGCTGAGTAGCTACGTTCGCGTAGCGCAGCGCGTGTGACCTCAATTAAGACCGCGGTAGTGATGGCACATGCCACCCAGAACCACCCGAGGGTTCCGTTCCAACCATCATCAACAGCCCCACTGAGCACGCTGATCATGCCAGTAGGTAACAACATCACAATTATTTCGATTGGCAGAATCCAACGCAGGGCGTTGACCAATTCGTTCAATATCGAGCGAGGCATACCTGGCTGCACCAAATACCAGTGACCCAGCAACATCGCGTCACTGATGGCACCAAGGAAAACTGTGCCCACCAAAACTCGCAGAATGTTGGTGCTGATATTGCCAGCACCATTGGTTGCATGAACTGCTGCAGCAACGAGTCCTATTACCCCAATGACAGGGCCAAGCAGGTCGAAACGTACGTCTGTGCGCCGAACAGTGGCAATGGCTACAACGGCAACTGCAATTGCTGCACAATCGCGCACAGGCACAAAGTCGGTAGCTATCCCTGCTGCAGCTGCACCGGCGGCCAGCACGCAGAATGTAGCCCGCAGTAGCCACCCATAGCCAGCACTGATCTCATGTTTGCGAGTGGTGAACCAGAGAAATAGCAGGCCTCCGGTTGACCATTGGAGAAGAACTGTTGCTACGTCAAGTTTGATCACTGTGCTGTCACTGTTTCGGTATCGCGGCCGGACCTCAGCAAGGTACCAGGGCGCGACCCAAGAGCGACATTATTTCTCACAGCAGGGACGCCATTGACGATGACATGTTCCACACCGATTGATTCGCCATAGACCCGGCCAGCGCCACCCGGAAGGTCAAAACGCATCTGTGCAGGGCCTGGGCCGATGGTTGAAGCATCAAACACCGTGATGTCAGCAGCCCACCCTGTAGCGATGCGACCGCGACCTTTGATGCCATACAAACGAGCTGGTCGATCAGTGAGGTGATACACCGCTTCTTCCAACGGCATCAATTCATGTTCACGGACAGCTCGAGCAATCATGGTGGTGCTGAATGCATAGCTATCAATCATGTCGAGATGTGCACCAGCATCGCTAGCGCCAACTACTGCGCGATGATCACGCCATACCTGTACTCGCTTGTCCCATGTGTCGCGATCTTGACCACGATCTTGATTAGCAATAACGGTGAGTAGACCATCGGCAACAACAATGTCGCACAACAAGTCCCACGGATCAACTTTGAGCTCTTGTGCGACTTCTCCCACAATGCGGCCTTCGTATTTTTTCCACTTTTCATTGAAGATTTCAAGCAAGATGTAGCCGCCCCAGTTGCCAATAGAACGAGTGGGGCCAACTGTGCCCTGTGCCATTGCATTCATTCGTGCACGACCATCAGCCGTGCTCATCATGGTGAGTTTTTCTTCATCGGGAAGTGACATCAGCTTGTCCCACCCGTCAAGAATGTCAAGAATGAACCCGCTCTTGAAGTTCAACCGCAAGCGGAAAGTGTCAGGCAATGTGAGCGCCAGAACTTGACCGCCTCGACTAGCAGCAATATCAAAACCTGCAAGTTGATGCTGCACTAATTCCCAGTTCTGTGAATACACCTGCAACAAGTTCCAGTTCAGTGGTCGATTAGCAGCAGCGCTCATGTCGCCCATCAGTTCAAACACCTCACGTGAAAATTCGCCCACTGCAGGGATGAATTCAAGAGTGGTTCCTTCGTGATGTCGTACTTCTGAACACAGAGCCAGTAATTCTTCTCGCGACGCATGGCGAGAAGGCACGGGGGCGCCGGTGTGATCGTTGTGACTTGGCGACCATGTGGAAGAAAAACCCATTCCTCCGGCACTCAGACCAGCACGCAGTAGCACCACCATTTGTTCAATCTCTTGAGGAGTTGCAGCACGTTCGTTTGCGTCGTCATGCATCACCACGCGACGTAAGGCACTATGCCCAACGAGGAACCCGGCATTCGGCAACAATGTTCCGTCAAGCGCGTCAAGGTATTCAGCAGTTGTCGACCAGTTCCACGGCACGCCCTGTTGCAGCGACTCAAGTGGCATCCCTTCTACGCGAGCCAACATACGCATTAGGTAGTCACCATCTTGTGGTGTTAACGGCGCAATGGTGAACCCGCAGTTTCCACCAAACACCGTGGTCACCCCGTGCATTGGCGAAGGACTTAACGTCGTATCCCAAAATGCTTGAGCGTCGTAATGAGTATGTAAATCGATGAATCCGGGAGATACAGCAAGACCAGTTGCGTCAATCGTTTCAGTTGCGCTAGTTGACAGTTCGCCAATTTCTACAATGCGGCCATCTTTCACGCCAACATCAGCACGTTGTGGCACAGCACCAGTTCCGTCGACGACCATTCCACCTGTGATTGCAAGATCAAGAGCCATTGCATCCCCCTCTGTTCATGCCAACCCTATGACACGCAGTGGGTGCGTTTAACGGTCGAGCACGACCAGTTGATGATTTGCGTGGTTCACAGGCATTGGCCCAGATTCAGATGCAACCACAATGTCTTCAAGACGCATGCCCCACTTGCCGGGAATATAAATTCCTGGTTCCACGCTGTAGGCATGCCCCACTGCGATGGGAGTCTCGTTTCCGGCCACCATGTACGGGTCCTCATGGGCTTCCATACCAATGCCGTGACCTGTGCGGTGAACAAACCATTCGCCATAACCAGCTGCGTCAATAACACCACGTGACGCAGCATCAACTCCGGCACATGATGAACCAATGAGTCCGGCCGCAACACCTGCTGCTTGCGACGTGAACAACACTTCGTACGCCTCTGCAATGTCAGATGGTGGTTCACCTATGTGTACGCAGCGAGTGATATCACTGCAATAGTCATTCATGGTGCCACCAAAATCACACAACACAATTTCTCCGTGCTTAATGACTCTGTCTCCTGCATGGTGATGTGGACTTGCAGCATTTTCACCAGCCGCAACAATTGCAAAGTTCACAACCTGATGTCCTTCGGCAATCAACCGCGCTGAAATTTCTGCAGACACTTGTGCTTCTCTGCGTCCGACAAGTGGAATTTCACCTGCGTGTAATTGCGCCGCAACTCGATCCGCTGCTGCGCCAGCTGCGGTGAGTGCAGCTATCTCTGTTGCATCTTTACGAGAGCGCAGTGCTTCCATGACAACCACAGAACGCACATACTGTGCATCGGGGCGAAACTTCAATAAATCAACGAGGAACCGAGACCACATCTGGTCTCCCACTGCGATTGTGCGCGCAGAACCCAAAAGTTTGTGCGCCAACGCAACGGGGTCGTCTGTTTCATTCCATGTTGCAAGTGAAAACACACTGGACATCTCTGTCACGCGTGGTGCTTCAAGGCGCGGAATAATAAGAGAAGCTTCGCCGTCACGAGGCACGACCAACATGGTGAGACGTTCAAGGGGCATTGCAAGATATCCAGTGAGATACGGAAGGTCATGACCGAGAGACAAAATCAATGCATCAACGTTTGTTCGTGCCATTTCTTTTCGCGCACGGTCAAGTCTGTTGCGAAATGTGGATTCAGCGGTTGTAGTGCTCATCGAGAACCAATCTTGACAGGTACAGCATGCGCTGCTGACTCTTTAGCGTGATAACTAGACCGAGTCAGCGGGCTTGATTCCACATGACCAATTCCGAGGGACTCTCCTACGTGCTTGTACATGTCGAACACGTGAGGCTCTACCCAACGCGAGACTGGCAAGTGATGTGAAGTTGGTCGAAGGTATTGACCAATCGTCACGATGTCAACACCAATGGCCGCCAGATCAGCAAGCACGCCAACAACTTCCTCATCTGTTTCACCCATGCCCACGATGAGTCCTGATTTCACGGTGCGCCCATGAGCTTTTGCACGCGCTAATACAGAAAGACTTCGTGCATAACCAGCCGATGGTCGAACCGCACGTTGTAAACGCGGAACAGTTTCTACGTTGTGGTTCAACACGTCAGGTGCAGCATCCAAAATAATGTCAAGCGATGCTGTTCCGCGCGCATCTGAGATCAACGTTTCAACCTGGATTGTTGAGTCAAGTCGTCGTATTGCTTCAACACACTCTGCAATATGGCCCATTCCTTCATCTGCAAGATCATCTCTTGCAACCATGGTGAGCACTACATATGACAGTCCCATTTCCGCAACTGCTGCAGCAATTCGCGCGGGCTCATCTGCATCTGGCGCATTTGGTTTACTGGTATCGATGAGACAAAATCCGCA
>WLSJ01000094.1 GCA_009705865.1 Actinomycetota bacterium
ATGTTTGTGACATGTCGATTGCGGACTCGTCCGAGTTTCTATCAGGGCTAAATCTGAATAACCGCGATTCGATCATTGCGGAACGCATCACAAAGGAAATCAACGCCCGACTCGGTTTCTTGCTTGACGTCGGTCTGAACTACCTCACATTGTCCCGACCTGCTGGCACTTTGGCTGGCGGTGAAGCTCAACGTATTCGTTTGGCGAGTCAGATCGGTTCAGGGTTGGTTGGCACTCTCTATGTTCTTGATGAGCCAAGCATCGGATTGCATCAGCGCGACAATCGCCGTCTGATTGACACTCTTATTCGTTTGCGCGATTTGGGCAACACTGTGTTGGTCGTTGAACATGATGAAGAGACCATCAAAGAGAGCGACTGGATCGTTGATATTGGTCCAGGCGCCGGTGAACACGGTGGATGGGTGGTCTACAGCGGACCAGTATCTGGCATTGGGAAAGCGACTGATTCAATCACAGGCAAATACCTAACTGGTCAAGCCAGTATTCCGGTGCCAAAGAAGCGACGCGAGCCGAGTGGATACGAGATCACTGTTCGTGGAGCACGTGAACATAACTTGCAGAACATCGATGTCTCCATTCCCTTGGGCTGTTTTGTCGCTGTTACCGGAGTTTCCGGAAGTGGGAAGAGCACATTGATTCGTGACATCTTGTTGCCAGCAATGATGCAGAAGATCTACAAGAGCAAAGATTCGCCTGGAAAACACAAAGCTGTTGATGGCATTGATGCGATTGACAAGGTCATTGACATGGATCAGTCACCAATTGGTCGTACGCCTAGGTCGAATGCAGCCACCTACACGGGTGTATTTGATTCGATTCGAAAGTTGTTCGCCGCTTCCCCTGAAGCAAAGGTTCGTGGCTATCAGCCTGGTCGTTTTAGCTTCAACGTAAAGGGCGGGCGATGTGAAGCCTGTTCGGGCGATGGAACAATCAAGATTGAAATGTTCTTCCTTCCCGATGTCTATGTTCCGTGTGAGGTGTGCAAGGGTGCTCGTTACAACCGAGACACTCTTGAGATTCAATTCAAGGGCAAGAACATTGCTGAAATCTTGGATATGCCAATTTCTGAGGCGCTTGATTTCTTTTCTAATCAGCCCACAATTGCTCGCCATATGCAGACGCTTGTGGACGTAGGTTTGGGTTACGTTCGTCTTGGTCAGTCTGCACCAACGTTGTCTGGTGGCGAAGCGCAACGTGTGAAATTGGCAGGAGAACTTGCCAAGCGCTCAACAGGCCACACGATGTACCTGCTTGATGAACCAACAACCGGATTGCATTTCGAAGATGTGCGTCGTTTGTTGACAGTTCTGTCTCGTTTAGTCGACCAAGGGAACACTGTTCTCGTAATTGAGCACAACTTGGATGTCATTAAGACTGCAGATTGGTTGATCGATCTTGGTCCAGAAGGTGGAAGTGGCGGAGGCCTCGTTATTGCTGAAGGTACTCCCGAAGCCGTAGCTGCTGTACCCGGAAGCTACACAGGCTTTTATTTGGCGCCGATGCTCGGACTGCCATCGGTTCCATTAGACGGAGTGAAGAAGGCCATATCGAAAGTGCCGAAAGTATCGCCCGCTCCAAAGGCGTCGAAAGCGAAAGCCTCCGTAAAGAAAGTGGCCGCTAAAAAGGCAACACCGTCATCTAAGGCCGCGGTGAAGCGGCCCACAGTCAAAAAGAAGTAGCAATGTCTCTTGAACGACCAGTTGCTGGATCCGTTCCTACATCAGCTGGGTCATATCAATTCAAAGATGAACATGGCCGAGTCATCTATGTCGGCAAAGCATCGAATCTGCGCTCTCGGGTTTCAAACTATTTTCAGGATATTTCGCAACTGCACCCACGCACAGCAGCGATGGTCACTGCAGCTCATTCTCTTGAGTGGATTGAAGTTCGTAATGAAGTTGAAGCACTAATTCTTGAGTACTCGCTTATTAAGCAGCACAGACCCAGATTCAATGTGCGATTGCGTGACGACAAGAGCTACCCCTTCCTTGCAGTAACGCTCGATGAGCAGTGGCCACGAGCCGTTGTAATGCGAGGTGAGCGAAAGAAGGGCACCAAATACTTCGGTCCGTATCCGCATGCATGGGCGATTCGGGACACTTTGGATTTACTACTGCGAACCTTTCCTGTGCGAACCTGCAGTCAGTCGAAATTCAATACGCACAATAAGTTGGGCAAACCATGTCTTTTGTTTCACATTGAGAAATGTTGTGGGCCTTGTGTAGGTGAAGTGACAGATGCTGCATATGCCGAATACGTGAAACAATTGTGTGCCTTCTTAGATGGAGATACCGACTCCGTCGTTGATCAATTGCGTTCAGAGATGTTGGAAGCGTCTCAGAATATGGAATATGAAAAGGCTGGACGTATTCGAGACCGCCTCTCCGGAGTTGAGCGGGCCCTTGAGAAACAGCAGATGGTGGGCGAACGTGACGAGGACCTCGACGTCATTGGATTAGTTGATGACGAACTAGAGGCAGCTGTGCAAGTGTTTTATGTTCGCAAGGGTCGGGTCGTAGGTCGTAAAGGATTCATCCTCGACAAAGTGGAAGAGCTGTCACCTGGTGGATTAATTGATCGCGTTCTTGAAGAGATGTACGGAGATGAACCGCCACTCGGAATTCCATCGCAGGTTCTAGTACCAGTGACGCCAGATGATGCTGCTACCTATACGGAATGGTTGACTCACTTACGCGGGGCGTCCGTACAGATTCGAGTTCCACAACGTGGAGATAAACGTGAATTGCACGAAACGGTCACCATTAATGCTCGAGAAGAATTTGCTCGACATCGAATGCGTCGAGCCTCTGACCACAACTCACGTAGTCAGGCACTTACTGAGATACAGCAAGTGTTGAATTTGCCTGCTGCCCCTTTGCGTATCGAGTGTTATGACATGGCTCATCTACACGGCACTGATTATGTCGGATCCATGGTTGTGCTGGAAGACGGTTTGCCGAATAAGCGCGAGTACAGACGTTTTGCTGTGAAAGAAGTGATAGGCAACGATGACTATGCAGCAATGAGGGAAGTTCTCACACGTCGTCTACAGGCTTTTGTTGACGCTAGAGAAGCGGGACCTATCACTGATGGAACAAAGCCGTCGAAATTCTCATATCCACCACAACTGCTGTTGGTGGATGGCGGAAAGGGGCAGTTGGGTGTTGCCGTGCAGGTTTTGGCGGAACTGGGGTTGACAGACGAGATACCTGTCGCATCACTAGCTAAGAAGTTCGAGGAAGTATTTGTTCCAGGTCGTCAAGAGCCGATCATCATTCCCAGAGGAAGTGAAGCGCTTTTCATGCTGCAGAGAATTAGAGATGAAGCACATCGATTCGCAAATACCTTTCACGGTGAAAAGCGAGCAAAACGGATGGTGTCGTCCGCTCTTGACGGAATCTCAGGTCTCGGAGAAGTTAGAGCCAAGCGTTTGCTGAAAGAACTGAACGGAATCACAGCCGTCAAAAAGGCAAGCCGCGATGACTTCGCACTACTGACATGGTTGCCTAGTGCAGTGGCTGATGCTGTCTACTTACATTTACACCCCGACATCTAGTGTGGGCTCATGTCGAATAACGGATTATGGGATGAACACGCGCAATGGTGGATAGACGGCTTTACTAACGGAGTAGACCCCGAATATGTAGAGCAAATCATTCCACTGGCGGTGGAAGAACTGGCAGGTCATCAGTATGTTCTTGATCTTGGTTGTGGAGATGGTCAGATAGCTAGAGCTCTGGCCGAAAATGGTGCAGAAGTGTTGGGCGTTGATCCCACTCAGTTGCACATAGATATAGCTACGCAACGTGGTGGAGGACCTCAGTATGTACTTGGGGGAGCCACGGATATACCTGCGCCTGACAATTCTTTCGACGCAGTGGTTGCATGTTTGGTATTCGAACATATCGATCAGTTGGAAGAGGCAATGGCAGAAGTGGCCCGTGTTTTGAAGCCAGGTGGTCAGTTCAGTTTTTTCCTCAACCACCCGTTGCTTCAAACCCCAGGAAGTGGGTGGATTGACGACCACATCATTGACCCGCCTGAGCAGTATTGGAGAATCGGGCCGTATCTGGTGGAAACTGAGACTATTGAAGAAGTCGAAAAGGATGTGTTCATTCGTTTCGTTCATCGCCCATTAAGTCGTTACATCAATGCTCTGATTGCAAATGGGTTGTCAATCGAACGGATGGTCGAACCGTCGCCACCGCCCGGGTTCTTGGCGAGAGCACCTGAGTACGCACTTGCGCACACTGTTCCGCGACTCTTGTATCTTCGTTCATCTAAGCAATGACGATGAGCCTGTAACCTTCGCTTATGACCGACATCCTCGTAGTCACGGGCCTCTCAGGCGGTGGACGTTCTCAGGCGGCCGACAGCCTCGAAGATATGGGTTGGTTTGTTGTCGACAATCTTCCGGTTGTTCTTATTGACAAGGTTGTTGAGTTATCTGGACAGGCGGGTGGCGAAATCAGCAAACTATGCCTTGTTGTTGGAAATGCTCGTCAACAAGCTGGCGTTTTAGGGGCAATCGAAACATTGCGCGCAGACGGTCACCGAGTACGCATTGTTTTTCTCGAAGCCACGACGCGAGAATTAGTGCGTCGTTATGAAGCAACTCGACGCAAGCACCCTTTGAGTGATGGCAGTCTTGGGCTGGAACAGGTTATTGAACGCGAACGTGCTGCCATTGGAGAAGTGAAGGCTGCAGCAGACATTGTTATTGATACGACCGGATTGAATGTTCATCAACTGAAGAATCAATTGTCGTCCTTGTTCGGTGCTGAGGATTTGAAAGATGCCTTACAGATTTCAGTGATGTCATTCGGCTTTAAACACGGAGTACCGATCGACGTAGACATGATTCTTGATGTTCGCTTTCTGCCTAATCCACATTGGGATGAGGAACTTCGTCCTCTCAGCGGTCTAGACCAGTCTGTAAAGGAATTTGTTCTCGCTTCACCATTGGCCAAGGAGTTTGCGCATCGAGTAAACGAACTGTTGACGCTTATTTTGCCTGCCTATGTTCAGGAAGGTCGCAGTTACCTAACCATCGGAATTGGGTGCACTGGTGGTCGGCATAGGTCCGTCGCGATGGCAGCGCACATAGCTGAGCGGGTAGCCGAATTGGGATATCAGTTACGCCTTTCACATCGTGACATCAGCCTGTAGGGCGACTCTGGCTTGAGTGGCAGTAGTCGTTAGACCGCCACGAACTAAGGTGAGGGAGCGGTTCTTCGTGATGGAGAACCTCAGAAGCTATGGCGAAAGGGCCTCATTGTGACTGTACGAGTGGGTATTAACGGATTTGGCCGAATTGGTCGCAACTTCTTTCGTGCCATTGCGGCACGCGGGGCCGATATTGAAATCGTGGCTGTCAATGACCTTGGGTCATTGAAGACAATGGCGCATCTTTTGAAGTACGACTCGGTTCTCGGAGTCCTTCCTCAGAATATTGAGGCTGTTGAAGGTGGCATCAGTGTTGATGGCAAAGTGTTGAAGGTCCTTACAGAACGTGACCCGAAAGCTCTTCCGTGGGGTGCGTTAGGCGTGGATCTAGTTATTGAGTCCACAGGAATTTTCACTGACAGAGATAAAGCTGCGATGCATCTTGAAGGCGGCGCGCCACTTGTCATCGTGTCTGCGCCTTCTAACGGTGCTGACGCAACAATTGTGTACGGCGTTAATCACAATGATTTCAAAAAGGGTTCGCACAAAGTCATTTCAAATGCCAGTTGTACAACCAACTGCTTCGTCCCAATGGTGAAAGTGCTCGATGATACTTTCGGCGTTGAAAATGGTCTTATGACCACCATCCATGCCTACACAGGTGATCAATCTCTGGTCGACGGCCCTCACAGCGACCTTCGTCGTGCTCGTGGTGCAGCGATAAACATTGTGCCTACAAGTACAGGTGCTGCACGTGCAACAAGCCTTGTGCTCGAATCCATGAAGGGAAAACTTGATGGGACATCACTTCGAGTGCCAGTTCCAACAGGTTCGATAACCGACTTTGTTGCAAACTTGAAGAAGCCTGCATCTGTCGAAGAAATAAATGCTGCGTTCAAAGCAGCAGCCAATGGTGCGCTAAAAGGCATCCTCGAATACACAGATGCTCCTATTGTTTCCAGCGACATTGTTACAAATTCGCATTCATGTATCTTCGACAGCGATCTCACAATGAGTATGGGATCTTTGGTCAAGGTGCTCGGTTGGTATGACAACGAGTGGGGTTACTCCAACCGTTTGGTAGACCTCGCACTTCACGTGGCCAAGTAGAGGTTTCTCACATGGCTCGAGTCCCTGTATTAGAGGACCTAGGTGACGTTTCAGGTAAACGCGTACTGGTACGCACAGATTTTAATGTGCCGATGCATGGGCCTGACAATGCCCGAGAAATCACAGACGATTTTCGTATTCGGGCAGCGTTGCCAACTATTGAATGGCTG
>WLSJ01000095.1 GCA_009705865.1 Actinomycetota bacterium
AGACCGTGAAGGCAAAGCGCAAAGATGTTCTTGCAAAGTGTTATGGCGGAGACATCACGCGTAAGCGCAAATTGCTAGAAAAGCAAAAAGAAGGCAAGAAGAAGATGAAGGCCATTGGTCGGGTGGAAGTACCCGGCGATGTGTTCATTAGTGCGTTGAAATTAGACGACTGATGTCCCAGCAGGCGACAGACAGATCGTCGATGTTTCTTTCCCTCCGGCATAGAAACCTTCGAATCTATTTCTTTGGCCTTTTGTTGTCGAACGTAGGCACTTGGTTGCAGTTCACTGCAATGTCACTTCTGATCTACAGCATTCATCACAGAGCGACCGATGCCGGTATCAACACATTTGCTCAGTTCATTCCCATGTTGGTGCTTGGCGCTTGGGCTGGTGGTTTTGCGGATCGACACAATCGCCGTCGTGTCACTTTCTGGTGTCAATCACTTCTAGGTGTTCAAGCCTTGGTGCTAGCAATTGTTACGTTCACTGACAATGTCTCGCTGCCAATTATTTATCTTCTGTCTTTTGGAATGGGCGTAGCCAACGCCATCGATAATCCGTCTCGTCGTGGTTTGGTGACAGAACTAGTTGATCCGGCTGAGATTCCTAATGCGATGTCTCTGAACACCACGGTGATGACAGGCTCTCGTATTTTTGGCCCTGCACTGGCTGCAGCGCTTATTGGGCCTCTTGGTATGGGGTGGTTGTTTGCGCTGAACGCAATTTCATACCTTTTTGTTCTTGTTTCATTGCTGATGATTGATAAGACAAAGATGTTGCCCGCAACATCTGCTGCGCGTGGCGGAAAACCTGTGCGCGAAGGTCTGGCGTTTGTATGGCGTGACCCTATGTTGCGCCGTGCATTCATTGTGTTCACGGTGGTGAGCACGTTTGCTTTCAATTACAGCGTGGTGATGCCGAAGTTGAGTGACGTGCGCTGGCACCATGCAAGTGGGTATCCGATTCTGTTGACGTGCGTCAGTATCGGCAGCGTGTTTGGGGCATTAGCCACTGCTCGATTTACCCGAATCACTATGAGTTGGTATGCAACTCTCGTCACAATCAATGGGGTGTCGTGTATTGCAATTGCATGGGCTCCGAACTTCTTGGTCGCTTGTCTGTTGTGCTTACCTCTCGGACTTGGTGGCACTGGGCTTGTTGCGTCAATGAATGGTCTCAGCCAACAAAACACTGCCCCTGAAATGCGAAGCAGAATGTTGGCATTGGTGGCGGTGGCTTTTCTTGGGTCAACCCCGATTGGCGGTCCAATCACTGGCTGGATAGGTGACAACATTGGCATTGAGTGGTCAATTGCCTATGGAGGAATTTTGACTTTATTGTTTGTTCCAATGTTGTGGAAGAACCGATGAGCACATCCATTTGGTGGATCCGTCGTGACATGCGTGTCACTGACAACAAGGCACTGCAAGGTGCTGCATTGTCCGGTGACGTCGTGCCGCTTTTTGTGGTTGACCCCCGGTTTGAAAAAGCAGGGCTAGCGCGTCGTTCGTTTATGTTTGAGACCCTTCGCTCGCTTGATGCGGCGACAGGAGGCATGTTGGTTCTTCGCTATGGCGATCCTGTTGTTGAAATTCCACGCATGGCAAAAGAACTTGGAGCCAGCAGTGTTCATATCGCGTCAGACTTTGCACCATACGGACAGGTGCGTGATCGTGCCGTTCGTGAGGCCCTAAAGAAAGTTGATGCAACGTTGACGGAATCAGATTCTCCGTATTGCGTGAATCCGGGCTCGGTATTGAAAGACGATGGGACTCCACTGAAAGTTTTCACGCCCTTTTATCGACGCTGGTCGTTAGTTGATTTCTCAAGTGCAAAAGAAGCCACGGTGACGTATGCAAATGCGGTGAGTCATTGCCAGGGGTATCCCGACATTGATTCTTCAGCGTTAGATCTGCCAGAGGCCGGAGAAGACGCAGCATGGCGCAGATGGGATGAATGGTCGCCACGACTCGAGGCGTATCAAGATGACCGCAATAACCCTGGGATCGACGGAACTTCATTGATGTCGCCGTATCTTCGCTTTGGCGTGGTGCATCCACGACAGTTGATTGCTCGGTTAAACGGCACGCCAGGCGCAGATCACTACCGCCGCGAACTTGCATGGCGCGAGTTTTATGCCGATGTCTTGTTTCATCAACCACGCACCATGTGGGAAAACTTGCAAGAAAAAATGAACGTATTACCACTTGATACCGATGCTGCGGCTCACGCTCGGTTTGAGAAGTTCTGTGCAGCTCAAACGGGTTATCCCATTGTTGATGCAGGCATTCGCCAAATGTTGTCAACGGGAATGATGCACAACCGTGTTCGAATGATTGTTGCAAGTTTTTTGGTGAAGGATCTGCATGTTCCCTGGCAATGGGGAGCACGATTCTTTATGCAGCATCTGGTCGACGGCGACATTGCATCGAACAATCACGGATGGCAGTGGACTGCTGGCACCGGAACTGATGCTGCACCTTTCTTTCGTGTGTTTAATCCCACTTCTCAAAGCGCAAAGTTTGACCCAACAGGCACGTATCTGCGCCGCTGGATTCCGGAGTTGGCTGAATTGGACAATGCATCAATCCATGAACCGTCTGTGTTGGGTCTTTTGGCGCCGACTAGCTATCCAGAACCTATGGTGGACCATTCTGCAGAGCGATTAGAAGCCTTGGCGCGTTATAAATCGGTCAGCGGAAAGTAAATTTGTAGGACCATGCTCGACGAACGCAAAACCGCCATCCTTCGGGCCGTGGTCCAGGAATATGTAGCAACTGGTCAGCCAGTTGGTTCGACGCACATTTCGCAAAAATCCTCCGTCAAGGTGTCGTCTGCAACTGTGCGTAATGAAATGGCAGTCTTAGAACAAGAGGGCTACTTAGCTCAACCTCATACCTCGGCTGGTCGTATCCCTACTGATAAGGGCTACAGGCACTTTGTTGACTCCATTTCTTCAGCTGGTGTGTTGGCGTCAGAAGATGCAACTCAAGTGGGTGATTTCTTTCGCGCAACGCACGGACGCCTAGAAGACCTGTTACGCCACACGTCTACATTGCTTGCAGATATCACTCATCAGACTGCAGTAATTGTTGGCCCCGAGGCAGATACCACCATTGTGCGGGCGGTTCATATCAGTCGTGTCACATCTCGTACTGCAACAGTGGTGGTTGTGTTGTCTAATCACAATGTTGAAAATGACACCATCCAAATGTCAGAAGACATCACAGACCAACACATCACCGATGCTGTATCGCATTTATCTCGAACGCTGGTTGGACACTCGCTCGGAGACGTCACCACGGTGTCGTCAACTAACGACGCACACGTTGATGCTGTCTGTTTCGCAACAATCAACGCTTTGTCTCGCCATCGCAATGAAGCACCAGTGTTTGTCGGCGGAGCATCGTCCATGGCAAACGCATTTGATGCAGTTGATGTGGTTCGCGATGTGTTGTCCACTATTGAACAACAGTTTGTTGTGGTGACGTTGCTGCAAGACATGCTTGACCGTGGTTTGTCGGTAGCAATCGGAGCAGAACATGGTGTTGAACCCCTTGTGTCATGTTCGGTTGTCGTATCGCCCGTGTTTGCTGATGGTGAAGTCATCGGTACCGTAGGTGTCCTTGGTCCAACCCGCATGAATTATCCGCAAGCTCTGACAACAGTTGAAGTAGTGAGCGCCCGGCTGGGTCGCCATATTGCAGAAGGAACGCTATGAGCGCCGATTTTTACCAATTGCTGCAGGTTGATCGCACGTCAAGTGCAGATGAAATCAAACGGGCATATCGCAAGCGCGCGCGCGAACTGCATCCTGATGCAAACCCTGATGACCCAGAAGCTGAAGACTTGTTCAAACAAGTCAGTCATGCGTACGAGGTGTTGTCAGATCCTGATACTCGTAGTCGCTACGACAGATTTGGTGAAGCAGGTATTTCTGGTGCTGGTTCAGGTGGCGGGTCAGATCCATTCGGTGGCGGCGGCGGATTTGGTGACATTTTTGAAGCCTTCTTCGGTGGTGGTGGCGGACGTCAACAAGCAGGGCCACCGCGCGGACAAGACCTTGAAGTCACAGCACGTGTTGATCTCATGGCGGTTATGTTCGGCACCCAAGTAACGGTGGAAGTAAACACCGCAGTTGCGTGCACAGATTGTTCAGGTTCTGGTGCAGGGTCAGGCACGCAACCTGTCACGTGTACGGAATGCGGTGGAGCAGGCCAGGTGCGTCGTGTTCGCCAAAGCATGCTTGGCCAAATGGTGACAACTGGCGCATGTGGTCGTTGTGGCGGCATGGGCACAGTTGTTGTTACGCCGTGTTCAAAGTGTTCAGGCGAAGGTCGCACATCATCACGTGAGTCATACACCGTTGATGTACCTGGTGGAATTAACTCTGGTCAGACAATGCGTCTGACTGGCCGTGGTGCTGCTGGCCCTCGCGGTGGCGACGCTGGCGACTTGTACGTGCATGTTGCAGTTGCTCAACATCCGAGATTTGTTCGAGAAGATGATGATCTCATTTGCACTCTTCCGCTGACCGTGTCTCAAGCAGCTCTCGGCGTGCATCAGGTATTAGAAGCCCTCGACGGTGATCTTGACCTCGTTGTTCCTGCCGGTACGCAACACGGTCATGAATTTGTTGCAAAGGGACGCGGCGTTACACACCTGAATGGCCGTGGTCGCGGTCATCTTCGCGTTCGGGTGTCTGTCGTTATCCCGTCGCATCTCGACGAAGAACAAGAGTCCTTGTATCGACGCTTGGCCGAGATTTCGGGTGACGAAGTGGCTTCGCCTGACAAGGGCATCTTTTCGCGCATCAAATCCGCATTTTCATAGAACTTTCCTGATGGTCGCACACTTGTGGCGGTGTATGCACCACACTGGGTGGTGATATGGCTTCTTATACCGATGACGAACTGCTGGAAGATTCCCCCTTTACCCGACTAGTCGGAGAACGTCTGCGCCGTATACGGCAACAGAAACAGTGGTCATTGTCTGATGTGGAAGACAAAAGCGACAGCGAGTTCAAAGCGTCGGTACTGGGGGCGTACGAACGCGGAGAGCGGGCGATCTCCGTTCCGCGGCTTGAACGCCTTGCCCGCTTCTACGGCATCACGATTGATCAGTTGTTGCCCCGCGATACACAGCGAATTGATGATGGTGGCGCGAATGACGGAGCTCCGCGCAAATTGCGTATCGATGTCGCTCGTCTTTCGACAATGGGCGGCACTCAGTTCGAAATGCTCGAACGTTTCTTGCGCATGATTCAAGTGCAACGCCAAGACTTCAACGGAAAAGTAATTACCGTTCGCGCCCACGACACCCGCGCAATCGCAGTCATGCTTGATGTTCCAGTTGATCAGGTGGGGGACAAGCTCTCAGAGCTTGGTCTCTTGTTTGTGCCACCGGCAGCATAGGAAATTTTGATGTCTGAGTTCGGGGTATATGTTCACATCCCGTTCTGTCGTCACCGATGTGACTACTGCGCATTTGCAACATGGACAGACCGCGATCATCTCATGATTGCGTATGTTGATGCTGTTATTGCTGACATTGCGCGAGCTGTAGAAGCGGGAATGCCGGTTGCTGACACAGTGTTTTTTGGCGGCGGAACACCAACACGTCTTGCACCAGAGTTACTTGCATCAATTGTTGCCGCAATACCAGTAACTGACAACGCCGAAATCACCGTTGAATGCAACCCCGATGACGTCACCGTAGAAATGATGAAGACGTACGTGGCAGCTGGCGTTAATCGCATCAGTATGGGTGTGCAATCAATGGTTGATCATGTGTTGCAATCGCTTAATCGCACACATGACCCTGCAAACGTTGTCAAGGCCATTGCTGCAGCTCGGTCTGCTGGCATTACGTCAATCAACTTGGATTTGATCTATGGCGTCCATGGTGAATCTGTTGACGACTGGCGCGTCACTGTTGAACAAACAATTGCGCTGCAGCCAACACACATCTCCGCATATGGCTTAACAGTGGAAGCAGGAACACCGTTAGCTGACGACCCAAGTCGTCACCCAGACGATGATGATCAGGCAGACAAATACGTTCTTGCTGACGACTTATTCTCTGCAGCTGGCCTAATGAATTACGAAATTAGTAACTGGGCACTTGCTGGTCATGAATGTCGCCATAATCAGGTCTATTGGTCGCAGGGCAACTACACAGGTTTTGGATGCGCTGCTCACTCGCATCGTGATGGGCGCCGATGGTGGAATGTTCGCACTCCAGATAGGTACATCGATTGTGTTGCAAAAAACGAAACAGTTGAGGCTTCAGACGAAGTACTGGATGCACCAACACGGGCCAGAGAAGCATTGGAATTGTCATTACGCACACGTGATGGTGTTCCGCTCGGAACGCTTGACGTGGAGGCCCTAGAAGGCTTGGTGGAAGTCGTTGGAGAACGCATTGTCCTCACACGTCAGGGGCGTTTATTGGG
>WLSJ01000096.1 GCA_009705865.1 Actinomycetota bacterium
CGTGGCATTTGATCAGGCCATCAAAGATGCTGGCCTTACAAAGAGCCAAATCGACCACGTCATCTTGGTCGGCGGTTCAACTCGTATGCCAGCAGTACAAGAACTTGTGTTCAATATGACAGGCAAAGAGCCAAACAAGTCTGTGAACCCAGACGAAGTTGTTGCCATCGGTGCAGCTGTTCAAGCCGGAGTATTGAAGGGCGATGTTAAAGACATCTTGTTGCTTGACGTGACACCGTTGTCTTTGGGTATCGAAACCAAGGGCGGCGTTATGACAAAACTCATCGAGCGCAACACAACAATTCCTACACGTCGTACTGAAGTGTTCACCACTGCTGAAGACAACCAGCCATCAGTAGAGATCAATGTTCTGCAGGGTGAGCGTGAGATGGCTAGTTACAACCAGTCACTCGGCAAGTTCAATTTGGTTGATCTTCCTCCTGCACAGCGCGGAATGCCTCAGATCGAAGTCACATTCGACATTGACGCAAACGGAATTGTTCACGTATCGGCCAAGGACCGCGCAACAAGCAAAGAGCAGTCCATGACCATTACAAGTTCATCATCTCTCAGCAAAGACAAGATTGAAGAAATGATTCGCGATGCTGAGTCACATGCTGAAGACGACAAGCGTCGTCGCGAAGAAGCAGAAGTGCGTAACAACGCAGACTCGCTTGTGTATCAAACTGAAAAAGTTCTGAAAGAACAAGGCGACAAAGTTACTGAAGAAGAAAAAGCAGCTGTTGAGGGCCCGCTCGGAATTCTGAAGACCGCTATTGCTGGCAACAATGTTGATGACATCAAAGCTGCAACAGAAACTCTGATGGGTGCCAGCCAAGCTTTCAGCCAGAAATTGTACGAAGCAGCAGCTCGCGACAGTGAAGCAGCCGGTACGTCAGCATCAGGTGCACAAGGTGCATCAAATGATGAGGACATCGTCGATGCTGAAATTGTAGATGAGCAGTAATTCATGTCAGATGACAATGTTGATCAACCGAAAGATGCAATTGACGCCGAAATAGTTGAGCTCATCGAGCACGACATTGATGCACTTGTCCAAGAACGTAATGAGTTCAAGGACATTGCATTGCGTCTGCAAGCAGATTTTGAAAACTACAAAAAACGTGTCACGTCAAACATGACCGATGAAGTTGATAGGGCTACTGGCCGTATTGCAGATTCATTGCTGCCAGTTCTTGATGCATGTGAAGCAGCCTTTGCCCATGGTGCAGCAGGCGTTGAACCAATTTGGTCAGCGCTGATGGCTGCACTTGGCAAGCAAGGACTTGTTGCATTTGATCTGTTGGATAAGCCATTTGATCCCACTACATCAGAAGCTGTTGTTCATGAAGATGGAGACGGTGGAGAACCAATCGTTGTTGAAGTGCTTCGCACTGGATACGAATGGAAGGGTCGCGTATTGCGCGCTGCCATGGTGAAGGTGCGGGGATAAGGCATGTCCGGTCAACGCGAATGGTACGAAAAGGACTATTACGCAGTACTGGGCGTGTCGAAAGACGCAACTGTCAAAGACATCACAAAGGCGTATAGAAAACTTGCGCGTGAGTATCACCCCGATGCAAACCCTGACAACGCCAAAGCCGAAGAGAAGTTCAAAGACATTTCTGCTGCCTATGACGTAGTCGGTGACGAAAAGAAACGCGCGGAATACGACGAAGTGCGGCGCGTTGGTCCGATGGGTGGCTTCGGCGGCCCTGGTGGCGGCGGCCAAAACATTCGTTTCGATATGGGTGGCGATGGCCTCGGCGACATTCTTGGCCAAATGTTTGGTCGTGGCGGCGGCGGACGTCGCGGCGGTGGATCAACTGGTCCTCAACGCGGACAAGACATTGCAACCACATTGACTCTTGATTTTGTAGATGCAGCACACGGGCTAACAACATCGCTTCATCTCACTGCAGATGCACAATGTTCAGGGTGTTCTGGCTCTGGCGCGCGTGCAGGCACTTCACCTAAAACGTGCGGTGCGTGCGGCGGTCGCGGTTCTACTGCAGATAATCAAGGAATGTTTTCGTTTTCTCAACCATGTCGTTCGTGCAATGGCAACGGCATCATCATTGAAAACCCGTGTTCTACGTGTCGTGGCACTGGCATTGAACGTCGTCCGCGCGAAGTGAACGTGCGTATTCCTGCAGGTGTTGATAACGGACAACGCATTCGCTTGAAAGGCCGAGGCAGCCCTGGTCGTAATGGTGGACCAGCCGGCGATTTGTTTGTGGAATGCAATGTTGCACCGCATCCGTTGTTTACACGTGAGGGTCTCAATTTGCTCACGCGAGTTCCTGTTTCATTTACGGAAGCAGTGCTGGGTGCAACTATTGCTGTTCCAACACTTGACGGCGCAGAAGTGACGTTGCGTTTAAAGGCCGGCACACAAAGTGGTTCACGCCATCGCGTGAAAGGCAAAGGGATTGAAACACCGAAACACAGTGGTGATCTCATCGTCACTGTTGACGTAAACGTGCCAACAAAGCTTTCTGATGAAGAACGCGCGGCTATTGAATCTCTGAGTGAAATTCTGACTTCACCTCGCACGTCAGGATCAACGTCATGACCCATGATGAACTTCGCGCACTGTATGTCATTTCGGTTGCAGCGGAACTAGCTGGCATGCACCCGCAAACGTTGCGCATTTATGAACGACGCGGTTTGTTGACTCCTGCGCGAACAACTGGTGGAAATCGTCGATACAGCGATGCAGATATTGCGCGGTTGCTGCGCATTACAGAGTTAGCTGCCACCGGTATGAATCTTGAAGGCATTCGTCATGTCATGGCCTTGGAAGCAGAAGTTGTTCGACTTCGTGGTGAAGTAGAGCAACTGCGTCAGGGCCTCATGCACGCCATTACTGAAATTGAATCACGCAGTCGTAGCAACATTGTTCCGCTTCGGCAAGCAATGGCTCGCTTTGGCGAACGCCCCAGCATTTTCGACCCAGACCGTTAAAGCAATACCGCCAAGTGCGACGTGCTCACCACTATTCATCTGAATGGTATGTGTTATCCCAGAGTGAATAGCCATATCGGAATTGCTTCTACAATTCTGCAATGAGCTTGCCTGAACGTCGAATTGTCCCCACTGTTGGTGAAGTAGTGCGTACTCCTGAATCCTGTTTCAAAAATGTAGTGGGGTATGACTGGCCGGTGCATGAAGTAACAGTGGGTGCCGGTTTACAAATGGCGTATGTCGACGCGGGTCCGAGCGATGCAAAGGAAACGATGTTCTTGCTGCACGGTGAACCAATGTGGGGTTACCTGTACCACAAGATGGTGACACCGTTAGTTGCTGCCGGATACAGAGTCATTGTTCCTGACCTCATTGGTTTTGGTCGTTCCGATAAACCAACAGATGAACTTGCGTATTCATACAGCGGTCACGTTGCATGGGTGCGAGAACTAATTGAGAAACTAAATCTGCAGAACCTGACATTCTTTGGTCAAGACTGGGGCGGCCTCATTGGTGGTCGAGTTGTTTCAGAAATTCCAGATCGTTTTGCACGCGTCGTTTTTTCAAATACTGGGTTGCCACGTTCAGGTCCGTCAGTTCCGTTCATCACTGCGCAACAACCGTTTGATCCTCAAATCATGAAAGACATGATGAATATGGATTGGCGTGCAACGGTCAACGATGACGACAGCATCAATGCAGACAAAGTGCACGCATTGGTTGAAGCTGGCCCTGCGTTCTATTTCCTTGCATGGCGTATGTACGCACAAGAAGTGAAAGAACTCACACCTTCTAAAATTGTGCAGGGTTGGTGCTTATCGAAGTTGCCTCCAGAATCACTTGCGGCATATGACGCGCCGTATCCCGCACATGAATTTTCAGCTGGCGCTCGACGATTCCCGATGCTGGTGCCAATCTCGGCTGATGACCCAGAACGCGAAAAAGGTGATGCTGCGTGGGAAGTGTTCAACACTTTTACGAAGCCGGTTTTGACCATCTGGGGCGACCGATGCCCGTTCACCTATATGGAAATGGGAAAGCAATATCGAGAGGGAATCCCTGGGACCCAATTACCGGGCATCAATCACAAGGTCTATCGGGCAAGCCATTTCATCCAAGAAGACCTTGGTGTTGAGATCGCTGCCGACATCGTTGATCTAATTGGAGTTTTTCCGTTAGTTAGCTAACCCTTTCAGTAGTGCAGGACCTCGGGTATCCTCTGACTATTACTACGGGCTACAAGTGGTAGCTATCACAGCGAAATGGAGGGCAACCATGCGTCGTATTCGACCCAAGTTATTGCCCACGCTTGCCATCATTGCGATTCTGGGTGCCCCGATGACAGCATCGGCCGCCAAAATTGTCACGGTTCCATTTTCTCCTGCCATTTTGCAAATCTCTTCAATCAAAGTTTCTGGTTCTACATACAACGTGAAGGTCACATTTTCGCTGGGTACAAGTAACGGCGGTGCAAGCATCGCGTCAACAGTGATTACTGCATCTACTAAAACGTGTACCGCATTGAAGACCGCAAGAAACTGCACGATCAAAAGTGTGAAGAAGGGCGTACTGCTTTTGATTTCTGCGAAATCAAAAAATCTCAAAGGCTTCAGTGTTTCAAGTACAAAAGTGCGTTTTGTTGTCGGCGGCACATGGTCAAAGACTTCTATCAGTACACCTTCCTCAGGAAATTATGGAAGTAGTGCGCCTACAACTTCGGACACCTCTGGTTCCACGCCGCAAGTGCAAGCGTCGGGCTGCACTATTACGGGAACGTCAGGAGATGACGTCTTAGAGGGAACATCCGGCAACGATGTAATTTGCGGCAAAGGTGGCAAAGACAAAATCAGAGCCAAGGCAGGCAAAGACATCATTTACGCCACTCTTTTACAATCAGCTTCAGGCAAAGCGGTTTCAGCTGCTGGAGTTCGTAAGTTGGCCGACGATGCAGAGGACACCGGCGCTGACGATATTGATGGCGGCGAAGGCGATGACATTATCTACGGCGGTTCAGGCAACGACGTAATGACCGGCGGTTCAGGTGACGACACACTGAACGGTGGCGACGGCAATGACACCTTGACAGGTGATGGTGGATCTGATCACGTCAACGGCGATGGCGGACTCAATGTGTGCAATGTCGACTCATCTGACATTTATGACACAAACCCAGAAACGAGAACGTGTGACACTGAATCACCGAAAGTTGAATCTGTCACCCCTTCAACTTTGAGTGTTGATACAAGCGCCAGTGCGCGTAATTTCACCGTTGCAGTTGTGGCCACGGATGATCTCGCAGGATTCTCGGAATGGGGATGCTGGATGGGTCTTATTAAAGACGGCTCATTCTTAAAGCAGATTGCTCCTAGTGGAGTAGTGCCGACAGTTCTCACAGTCGGTAGATATGGAAACACAAAAATCCGGTTTACCTTTTCCTTCACTTTGCCTCGATATGCCGAACAAGGCGACTGGAGCATGGAAGGGTATGACTGCCGAGACCAAGTAGGGAATAACGCCAGGTATTTCTTTGATAATAACGTGTGGACCTATTCATCTAATGGTGTCCCCACGGTTTATGCAGCTGGTGAACCATTTGTGCATCAGAATATTGCGCAAACAGGTATCGGTGACACGCAAGATCCAGTACTTGTAAGCGCGACTGCGTCAACACAATCAATTGACACGTCTGCTGGTCCACAGGCCGTGACGTACACACTTGAATTGTCTGATGACTTAGGAATTGATGACCGTTATATAACCATTTATATGCGGTCAACTAATGGAAACATCGTTCGATCGACAGTAGCAACTAGGACAAGCGGAACTTTGCAGCATGGTTATTGGACTGTTTCAGTGACGTACCCTCGCTTTTGGCCAAGTGGTAATACCAACCTCTATTTGGTCAACGACTTAAGAGATATTTCTGGCAAAGAAGGCCGTTACGGTGGGGGCTACGTTGCCATACCGACACTCGCGCTTGCGCAGACTGTTACTAATCAAACTGGTATCGGCGACAGTGAAGGACCAACCGTTACTAACATTCAGCTTGTTCATGCACCGAATACCACAAGCGGTGATGATTATGTCGATTTAGATATCACGGTTACCGAAAATCTCAGTGGGGCATTCTGGGACGAGAGTAACTCTCAATTCACACTTCGCGGCCCAAGTGGAGCAACGTTATACGGATGCCTTGACGCACATAATTGCGGAGAGGTCTACGATGACAATCCTGCTGATGATGATCCGACGTTTCCCACATACGGTCGTCCTACATTCCGAATTATCAGCAGTGTCACATCGAATACGACTGGGTACACCACAACCGTGGCACGGGCAAGAGTGCGATTCCCCAATCTGTCAGCATTAGGGACTTGGACGTTTTCGTTAACGCTTCTCCCTGACAAGGTGGGTAACTATGTGGC
>WLSJ01000097.1 GCA_009705865.1 Actinomycetota bacterium
GTTGCTGCAGCTGAGCGCGCAGCCAAAGTGTTTGCGGTGTACGGCACGTTGCCTAGTTATCGCGCCATGCTTGATCGTGAAGGCGCAGCAGGCCCAGCAGATATCGCAATCATGGGTTCTGTTGGTGAAGTGCAAGACAGAGTTGCTGCATTGGCAGACATAGGTGTTACAGATTTCGCTGCTGTGGAATTCGGTGCAACACCTGAAGAAATTGCTAACACTCGCGACGCAATCAAAGGACTGTTGAAGTAATCATGGTTTCCTTATTTGATTCAGTCACGTTCACCCATGGCCCGGCTATGAAGAATCGTTTTATGTTGGCTCCGCTCACGAACCAACAGAGCCATGTTGACGGAACATTGTCAGACGATGAATTCCGTTGGCTAACAATGCGTGCTCAGGGTGGTTTTGGGCTCACCATGACATGCGCGTCGCACGTTCAAGCAGTGGGACAGGGTTTTGCTGGTCAACTTGGTTGCTTTGGTGATCAGCATCTCGAAGGTCTTACGCGACTAGCGACAGCGATCAACAAAGAAGACAGTTTGTCATTTGTGCAACTGCACCACGCAGGCCGTCGTTCACCGAAAGACCTCATCGGTGGACAGCCAGTCAGTTCAGGCGTGGATGAAAAAATGGATTCACGGGCAATGACCACTGGGGAAGTGGAAGACATGGTGGAGGCGTTCATTGCTGCTGCCATCCGTAGCGAGAAAGCTGGCTACCACGGAGTCGAATTGCATGGTGCTCATGATTATGTCCTTTGCCAATTTCTCAATGCTGAACTCAATGTTCGTACAGATAAATACGGCGGGTCATTAGAGAATCGTTCACGAGTGCTCTTTGACATCATTGACGGAATTCGTGCACGCTGTGGTGCTGATCTGAACCTCGCAGTTCGCCTTTCGCCTGAACGTTTCGGTATGAAGACTTCAGAAATTGTTGAGGTGTACGGCCGACTTGTTGATTCCGGAAAAGTTGACATGATTGACATGTCGCTGTGGGATTGCTTTAAAGCCGCTGGCGACGAAGACTGCGACGGAAAACCGCTGATTGATATCTTCGCAAATCTTGAACGAGGGGATACTCGCTTGGCGGTTGCGGGCAAGTTGTATTCAGCTGCCGATTGTCAACGCGCAGTTGATGCTGGCGCAGACATTGTTGCCATTGGTCGTGCCGCAATTACCAATCATGATTTCCCACGCCTCGCAAAAGACCCTGCATTTGCAATGCGCACTTTGCCTGTTCCGCGCGCCACGTTGCGCGCAGAAGGACTCAGCGAATCGTTTATTGGTTATATGGGTAACTGGCCTGGCTTCGCTGAAGCCGAATAGCTACTTCTTTGATGCTGCTAGGTAAATCCTTGGCATGATCTCTCTGCATGGCAACTTAAGAAGTGCCTGACAGAACTTCTCTGCATTTGAACCCAAGGCCGCCATTCCTTCGGTACCGCTCTTGGCTTCAATGACCTTTTTGCATGTTTCTGGGCTGATGCCAACAGAGCCACACGCCTTGTTCATCTCGGTTGCGCGTTGTTCCTTGGTAGGGGGAGCCGGCGGCTGATTGTTGTTCTTGGACTTATCACTGCCAATGTTCTGGTTTGGCTGCTGATTGTTGATCTGCTGCTTATTGTCAGCTTGTTTTTTGTCCATGTCGTCTTTAAATGCTTGTTCTTCAGGATCTTCTGTTCCCAAATCACTAAGAAGTTCTTCATCGTTAGCAGCGGCCTCTGCTGAGGTGTATGCAATTGAGTATTCCTTGCCACGCACCGCTTTGTTAGCGCCCGATTTCTTGACAGTAACGCGATACATAACGACGCCATCCATATAGGCGTCATCTTCGTCGGTGGACGGAACATCAAAAATCAGTCGGCCAGATTTTGTCTTGCCGGAATCCAACTCTTCCCATTCAGGATCTTCTTGGTCGTACGCAACTTCTAGAACTGCTGAACGCTTTGCAGAACGTGGGGTGATGGAGACCATGATTTCGCAGTCTTCTTCATCTGACCCTTCGATCATTTCTCCGTCTGCACAGTCACCTGACAAAAGAATTTTTACTTTTTGAGTTCCAGCAGCGTTGACCGGGTGGGACGAAGCCACAGCAAACAAACTGACGGCAAGAGTTGATGATGCTAATAGTGCGCGAATTTTCATGGCGTGCCTCTCGTAGAGACCGTGATGTGTCCCACGGGTTGGTGACAACTTAGTCCTCTATTGAAAAAATATCAAGGAAAGAGCACATGAACATTCGGGAGGCATCTCGACGCACCTAGTGAAGGTGGACCGGAGTGCCAGTGCCGCCGACTTGATCAAAGAAGTCATTGCCTTTGTCGTCCACCACAATGAACGCAGGAAAGTCCTGCACTTCGATCTTCCACACAGCTTCCATGCCAAGTTCTGCGTATTCCAGGACTTCTACCTTTGTGATGCAATCTTGCGCAAGGCGAGCAGCAGGTCCACCTATGGAACCTAGGTAAAAACCACCATACGAATGACAGGCCTCTGTGACTTGGCGAGACCTGTTGCCTTTGGCCAGCATCACGAAACTTCCGCCAGCGGCTTGAAATTCAGCGACATAACTATCCATACGGCCAGCAGTTGTGGGGCCGAATGAACCAGAGGCCATGCCAGTAGGAGTTTTTGCAGGACCTGCGTAATACACGCAATGGTCTTTCATGTATTGAGGAAGACCATTGCCCGCGTCAAGTCGCTCTTTCAATTTTGCGTGTGCAATGTCGCGTGCAACAACCATTGGCCCGGTCAACATCACTCGTGTCTTGACTGGGTACTTCGACAACGTGGCACGAATCTGATCCATCGGTTGAGTGAGGTCGATGCGTACAACTTCTTCGCTTAAGTCTTCATGCGTTACTTCGGGAAGGAAACGTGCAGGGTCTGTTTCAAGCGCTTCTAAGAAAATGCCATCGCGAGTAATTTTGCCGAGCACTTGACGGTCAGCACTACATGACACTGCAAAGGACACAGGACAACTTGCACCATGACGCGGAAGACGCACGATGCGCACATCATGACAGAAATACTTTCCGCCAAACTGGGCACCGATGCCTGTCTCTTGCGACAACTTCAACACCTTTTGTTCCAGATCAAGATCACGGAATGCGTGACCAAGTTCGCTGCCTTGTGTGGGGAGTGAATCGAGGTAGTGAGCACTGGCCAATTTGGCTGTTTCCACTGCTTGTTCAGCTGAAGTGCCACCGATGACAATTGCTAAGTGATACGGCGGGCATGCTGCAGTGCCAAGTGTGATCATTTTTTCAAACACCCAAGGCAGCAGAGCCTTTTCATTCAGCAATGCTTTTGTCTCTTGGAAGAGGTAACTCTTGTTTGCAGAACCGCCGCCTTTGGCCATGAAGAGAAACTTGTATGCGTCGCCGTCTACAGATGCAATCTTTATTTCAGCTGGCAAGTTATTGCCCGTGTTCTTTTCTTCGTACATGGTGATGGGTGCCATTTGGCTGTAGCGAAGGTTGCTTGTTTGGTAGGTATTGAAAACGCCGCGAGCGATAGCTTCTTCATCGCCTCCGCCTGTCATGACGAACTGGCCCTTTTTGCCTTTCACGATTGCGGTACCGGTGTCTTGACACATCGGCAAAACCCCACCCGCTGCAATACCGGCGTTTTTCAACAGGTCAAGCGCAACAAAACGGTCGTTGGCGCTTGCTTCGGGGTCAGACAAAATATTGCTGAGCTGTTGCAAATGGTCCGTACGTAAGAGGTGCGCAATGTCACGCATTGCAGTTTGTGTGAGAAGCGTGATGGCTTCAGGCGTGACCTTCAGGAAAGTACCAAGAGGGGTCTCAACTTCCGAGACACCGTCTTTCGATAGCAATCGATATTCGGTTGTATCTGGCCCTAATGGGAAGATCTCTGAAAAGACAAACTCTGGCATGTACCTAGATTAGAACGAAGCTAGGCATGGTGCTCTATGCGCTGGGGTCAATGGGCCAATCGTGCTTCGGGTATCGGCCAGCCATCTCTTTGCGCACTTCCGCCCATGAGCCCTTCCAGAACCCCGGAAGGTCTGCGGTGATCTGAATGGGTCGTTGAGCAGGAGACAACAGCTGAACACGCAAGGGAACAGATTTGTTCAGAACTGATGGGTGCGTAGTGACGCCGTATAGATGTTGTACACGAATAGAAATCATCGGAGCGGCGGGGTCTGCGTAATTGATGTCAACAGGTTGACCGCGCGATGGAGAAAATTGTGCAGGCGCTAACTGGTCAAGTTGTGAACTGGCATCCCAACCAAGAGTTGATTGCAGAACCATGGTGACATCTACTTTTTCAAGATCACTACGTGATGTTGCGCCAGCAAGAAATGGCACCAGCCATTCCTCGAGCGTTGCGAGCAAATGTGTATTCGATGTTTCAGGCCACGCATCGCCTTGGTGGTGTCGCAAAAACCCAATACGTTGTCGAAATGCAGTAGCTGATCCATTGCCAAGTACGGCCATGTTTGTGGCACGCACTCGTTCAAGCAAAGCGTCAGTAGTTTCGGTTCCCGGTGTTGGTTGCAGATCACGTTCATCAATGCGGATGCTTCCGACTTTACGCACCACTCTTTGTACAAGATCGTCTCGCGACTTATCCCACAATAAATACGATTCAAGTTCAACGTCATCTCCGAGAACTGTTGCAATGAATTCAATATCTACAGCTGCGCCACGGCGAAGGCGAGATGTTGATCGTTGTGCATCAATGTCTGCCGCAACAACGAATTTCTCGCGAGCAATGGGATCTTTCGAATCCATAGTGACTCCGCCACCGCCGCGCATTACAAACTGACCTGGCGATGATCTGCGCATTCCTAGTCTGTCTGGGTAAGCCGACAACAGAACAACTCCGCACAGTGAATCAACGGCATCATCTGAGACATTGTCATCAGTATGAATAGATGACCGTCGCGCAATATCGCGTGCAGCTTCAAGAACGCGGCGAGTAGCGCCGCGATCTGCTGCATCATGATGTGCGATACCGAGGACTGCTTTTACTCGCAACGCAAGATCAGCTGGCAGTGTGTCTGGTTTGCCGCGCATGATGTCGCGTTCTTCTAACAAGGCAGCAACTACGCATGCAATCCAGCCGTGTGGATGAAGGTCGCGGTTACGGGCCACCATGGTGCCAAGGCGTGGGTGCAACGGTAAGCCAAGAACTGATCTTCCAAGCGTGGTGATATGACCCTCAGAATCAAGCAAATGCAGCATGGTCAATGTGTCAGTGGCTACTCGTAATGATTTCTCGGGCAATGCATCAAGAAATGACAACTGATCAAGTGGAGTTCCCCATGCAGCAACTTCTAACGCAACACCACACAAATCAACTTGTGTAATTTCGGCCGGCAAGTGAGGTAGGCGAGTGGAATCTTCAATACGGCTCCACAATCTGTACGCAACCCCTTCTCGCACGCGGCCTGCTCGCCCGCTGCGTTGATCAGCAGAGGCCCGCGAAGACGTAACGGTGACGAGTTCTGTTAATCCCGTTCGTGAATCGAGTCGCGGTACGCGCGCAATGCCAGCATCTACCACGATGTGAACTCCATCAACAGTGAGCGATGTTTCAGCTATGTCGGTAGACAACACCACGCGACGACGACCAAGACCACTTGCGTTTAGTGCTGCATCTTGTTCAGAAAACGGCAGTGCACCTGCGAGCCGCAACACATCGACATTGCCCGACACACGTTCTTTCAATAGCGTTTGTGCTCTATTGATCTCACCGATGCCCGGTAAGAAAACCAAGATGTCGCCATCATCAGTGTTAAGTGCATTTAGAACTACATCTGTAATGGCATTTTCAAGTCTGTCGTTGCGTTGGCGTGGCACATATCGCACATCAATCGGAAATGTACGTCCTTCGGATGTAACGATGGGCGCATCACCCAGTTCATCGGCAAGCACATGGGCAAATAATTGTGTTTGTGCCGTTGCAGACATGGCGAGAATCTTCACGTCAGTAGAAAAGGTCTTGATTGCGTCAAGAAGAAATGCAAGACCAAGATCTGTTGGCACATTGCGTTCGTGCACTTCGTCGAAAATCACTAGCGCAGTGCCATCAAGTGTTGGGTCATTTTGTAAACGTCGTGTCAGAATTCCTTCTGTCAGAACTTCAATGCGAGTGTTGGCGCCAATCTTTCGTTCGTCACGAGTCTGGTAGCCAACCGTGTCTCCTACTTTTTCACCCAGCATGAATGCCATACGCTGTGCAGCAGCTCTCGCGGCAAGGCGACGAGGTTCAAGCATCACAATCTTTCGACCAGCAATCCAGTTCTCGTTCA
>WLSJ01000098.1 GCA_009705865.1 Actinomycetota bacterium
CCTGCATTGCGATACATCTGATCAACTGGGTTCGAATAGATAAATCCATATGTCATTCCGGAGGTGTGTGAAAACAGATGCCACATTTCCATTGGATCAGTTACTGGCTCATAGCGAGGTGCAGTCAATGTTCCGGAGCGGAATACCTTTTGATTCGCGAATGATGGAATAAACCATTTCACTTGGTCATGCATTTCAAACAGACCCTCTTCCCACAAGATCAGTGCAGCTACTGCACAGATTGGCTTAGTCATGGAATATGCGCGATAGATGGTGTCGCTAGCTATGGGCTTTTTATTTTCAACATCGGCGTGGCCGTACATATCGCTGTATGCCAACTTGCCTGCGCGTGACACTGTGATGTGATACCCAGGCAATTTGCCGCTGTCGACGTACTTGGCAAAGTGTGTACGGATACGCGATAGGCGAGTGGGGTCAAGCCCTACTTCAGATGGATCAATACTTACTTCGACATTCGACATAACCGAATCGTAGGACTAGTGAGCCGACTATGGAGTATCCGAAGACGTGAGTTACTCCGCTTTTGGCGAAAAGTCCCGAAATGCAGATAAAGCTCGCGGACCATACACAGTGCCGGGGCCACCGCTCATGGCAATTGCAACGCCAATTGTTTCAGCAACTTCAGCCTCGGTTGCCTTATTCAACGCAGCCCCACGTGCGTGACTAGCGATGCAACCATCACAACGAACTGCAATCGCAATTGCAAGGGCAAGTAATTCTTTGGTCTTTTTGTCAAGAACACCTTCTGCAAATGCAGCACTGTGCAATTGTGCAAAACCGTCGTACACACCTGGAATGAGTGCCTTCAGCTCGCGACCTTCGGGCGCTAATTGGGATAACACCCCACGGCCATGATCATGAGTGTGTTCGGTCACGAAATCACTTTCAATGCGTCGTTGTCGGCGACGCAATACAGCGCACGCAACAACATGTCTTGCAATAACTGCTGACCACGTTCGTTCTGTTCAGCGAATCCGCCGAAAGTTGTTACTCCGTACGTGACACAGAAACAAATTGCCACCAGATACTGACGCCACATTTCAGCGCGGTCAATTGTGATTCCGTGCGTCTCTAAGCGGTCAAGGTACGTGTCAACAAGTTCCTGGTCATGACCGCGACGAACTTCAGTTGAGATTGACTGGCTAATGAAATATCCGACGTCGTACATTCCAGAACCAACACCAACAAGTTGGAAGTCGATGACAACCGGCTCTTTTGCGTCAAACATTATGTTGTCTGCTCGGTAGTCACCGTGACACAAGGTCGTTGGTGTCATGAGATTGCCCAGCATCCACGAAACTTTGTCAGCCCAAATTGCGCCAATGCCGCGAACACTGTCCGGAAGAAGGTGACCTGCATATTGCTCAACATTCGGCCAACCCTGGGTCCATAACATTGGAAGAACTGCTTCGTACGTTGGATTCAACAATGGCTGGAACACATCTTGCATGCCAGCAAGCTTCGGTGAGTTCCACCACATGGCGTGATAGTCCGCCAATTTTTCTAACAGATTTTTTGATTCGTCGAGGTTGACACCCTCTAGTTGGTTCAGACCGCGGTAATGACCGATGTCTTCCATTGCAATTGTGAAATTGGTGTTGTCTCCTTCCATCGCTTGCCCGTAGCACTTTGCAGTTTTGAATGGCGCAGACGTTGCACAGTCGCGGTAAAAAACGAGTTCGCGAATGTAGAGAACAAGAGCATCAGCCGTGAATCGCTGAGTGGCATCATCAGTTGGGTATTTCACAACAAATGATTTCGGAGCTTTTGTGGCACCGGAATATGTAGGAATAACGCGTTGCAAAATGCTGAGGATGCCGACACCTTCACCAATGCGCTCCGTTGATACCGCAGTGACTGTGACGCCATCTTCCAAGTTGCCGCTTCCGCGCATGACGCCTTCGACCCACTGTGGCGTGATGTCTGATTCAGATGCAAGGAGACCAAGTCCGGTCCCTAAGAGATCAACGATTGCCATGGAAATACCCCCTGATAATTGCTCCCCCTGGAACAACAAACCAAAACACTAGTTGTCTTTACGATGAACGCAAACTGGAGAGGCGTAGCCTTTCTTCCATGTCAGAACTGCGCGTCGGCGTTATTGGTACAGGGATGATGGGGTGCGAGCATCTGCGTAATCTCATGGGCATTCCTGAAGCCGTCGTTACCGCCATTAGCGATCCGCATGACGAACAACATGGGTGGGCTCGTCGCACTTTGGGTGACAATGCTGCATCGGTGAGGGAGTTCACTGACCATCGCGATCTTCTTAATAGTGGGCTGGTTGACGCAGTTCTTGTTGCATCACCGAATTTCACGCACAAAGTTTTGTTAGATGACATCTTTGACACTGACATCCCTGTATTGGTGGAAAAACCAATGTGCACAACTGTTGAAGACTGCGTGTCGATAGTTAATGCGCAAGCGCAACGGAAAGCTATGACATGGGTAGGTCTTGAATACCGATACATGGCTCCGATTGCGGGACTATTACGGGAGCTACGCAGCGGAATTATTGGTGACATGAAAATGATGTCTATCCGCGAACATCGTTTCCCATTTCTTGTCAAGGTTGACAACTGGAATCGCTTCTCCCAGAACACAGGCGGCACATTGGTAGAAAAGTGTTGCCACTTTTTTGACCTGATGAACTTGGCTGTGGAATCTCGCCCAGTGCGTGTGATTGCAAGCGGCGGGCAAGACGTAAATCAGCTTGACGAGGTGTACGACGGAAAGCGCAGTGACATTCTTGATAACGCATACGTGATTGTTGAGTATGCAAATGGTGTTCGCACCATGCTTGACCTCTCGATGTTTGCCGAAGGTGGGCAACACGAACAAGAGATCACAGTGGTGGGGGACAAGGGGAAGCTAGAAGCGTTCATACCGGGTAACGGAAAGATTTTCGTCGGTGACCGTTCAACACGGTCAGTGCGTGAGATAGACGTACCAACAGACCCAGATATTGCACATATGGGTTTTCACTTCGGTGCCAGTTTTATCGAATGCAAACGATTTGTTGATGCTGTGCTGAATAACACACAACCAGAAGTCACCGTTGTCGATGGACTCTGGTCAGTAGTCATTGGTGCCGCTGCTCACAAATCAATTGATGAACAACGGCCCGTACTGATTTCAGAATACGGACTCTGATATGGATGATCTATTACTCACAGTGCATCTGGTGTCGGCCTGCATCATGGTGGGTGTCATCTGGTTTGTGCAGTTAGTGCATTACCCGTTACTAGCAGTGGTGCCGATAGAGAGCGCAAAGCAAGTCGCTGAAAAACATCAGAAGTGGACAGGAATTGTTGTTGGCCCACCGATGGCAGTCGAGGGTGTGTCCACCTTAATTCTGTGGGCCAATACTCCGTCCGGAGTGTGGTGGTGGCTGACGTGGGCAAACGGCGCGTGTTTAGCTGTTGCGCTTCTGTGCACCATATTTCTGTCTGTGCCGCGACATGCGCGCATGGTCGAGGCACCTGATGCACAGGTAGGCCGCGAACTCGTACAAACGAATTGGCCCCGCACCATTGCGTGGACCATGTGCGGCCTTCTCGCTGCCGTCATGCTGTTACAAGGGATGTAGATGTGAGTAATTTTCTTAGTTCTTTACTGGACACAGCAATTGTCCCAGGATTTTCTCGCATAGGTTTTCTTGCGCGTTCCCGTATTAATCATTGGGATCAAGTATCTGCCTATGACCTAACAGGCAAAGTTGTGGTTATCACTGGGCCAACTTCAGGGCTTGGGAAAGAATGTGTACGCATTCTCGCCCCAACAGGTGCGCAGTTGGTTCTTGTTGCACGAAACAAAGAAAAGTGCGAAGACGTTATTTCGTCTGTGCGCAGTATCTGCACTGGGCCAGAGCCAGTGTGCGTTGTTGCTGAGATGGGGGACTTGCCCTCCGTTGGCAAAGCAGCAAGAGAGATTGCAACTCGTTTCCCAGAGGTTTTTGCGATTGTTCACAATGCCGGCGCTCTTCTCAATTCACGTGAAGTGTCGGCTCAAGGCATTGAACAAACAGTTGCATCTCATGTTCTCGGGCCACATCTTCTGACAACGATTTTGCTTCCTAACCTGATTGCTGCTCAAGGCCGCGTGGTCACCGTTTCTTCTGGCGGTATGTATTCAGCAGAACTGCCGAACATCGATGGGAAACGTTCTCTAGAGATGCGTGCAGATAGCTATAACGGTTCCAAACAATATGCAATTGCGAAGCGTGCGCAGGTAACACTGAATGAAATTTGGGCAACCAAAGAACGCGCAGTTCACTTTGATGCAATGCATCCTGGTTGGGCAGATACTCCCGGAGTACAGGAATCAATTCCAGCATTCCGACGAATCACAAAACCAATTTTGCGCTCTGCACAACAAGGTGCTGACACCATTGCATGGCTGGCAGCTGTGCAGCCAATCCCAGGGGCTAGTGGTTCGTTCTGGTCAGATCGTGAAGTGCGCGGTATTCACAAAATTCCGACAACACGCCGCAGTGATACTGCCGAGGCCCGGACACATTTGTGGAACTGGTGCAATCAAACAATCGCACCGTACGTATCTGAATAGTTCAGCGTTTGCCTAGATACAACGGTTAGTGGTGGTGCCAATGCCATCAATAGTGGAAACCAAAACATCGCCAGGCTTTAAGAACACTGCTGGCTTGCGAGAAACGCCAACACCACCTGGTGTGCCAGTAAAGATCACATCGCCGGGAAGCAATTCAACAATTCCCGATACGTATTCCACAATGTCGCCAACATTGAAGACAAGGTCATCGGTCAATGTGTTTTGCACTTCCTCACCATTCAGCGTGCAAGTCATATGCATCACATCACGATTCGGAACGTCGGCTGCGTCAACAAGCCATGGCCCAAATGGTCCGAAGTTCTTTTTACTTTTACCAAGGTCAAAGTGGGGAGGCTGAGCAGCAAATTGCAATGCACGGTCTGAGATGTCTTGACCAACGCTGATTCCAGCGATGTGATTCCATGCGTCTGCTTTAGCGATATTGCGACCACCACTACTAATGACAACTACAAGTTCAACTTCCCAGTCGACCATTGGCGCATCAATCGGAATGTCAGCATTCGGGCCAGCAATGCATGACGTGAACTTTGTAAATGTCAGAGGAACAGCAGGAAGTCCCATTCCACTTTCTTCAGCGTGAGAGCGATAGTTCAAACCGATTGCAAACACTTGCAACGGCCATGGGGAAGGTGCATCAAGCTCGTCGGGGTTGGCAGGTGATCCACCTTCAGTCACGGTTGCAGCAAACGCACGCAATTCGGCCCAACGTGGAAAAGCTTTGATGGGATCTGAATCAAATTTTCCGCCACTTACTTCTGCCAGGTCCACAAGGTTGTTGTTAGGGCCGACCACTAACTGAGCCCGGCCGTTTTTGGAAGCGAATCGCAATGTCATGGAAGCCACTATAGTCATTGTTAGTCATTTGACTAACAATGGAAAGTAGGAGCAAATCATGGCTTCACCAATCAAATTTGCCCATGTTGTACTGAAAAGCCCGCGATACGCAGAAATGCTGGAATGGTGGCTTGATTTCTTGGAAGGGTCTGTCCGTCACGGGAATGACTTCATCTCATTTCTTTCATATGACGACGAACATCACCGCATTGCCATTGTGAACATGCCCGACCTAGAGCCTCGGTCACCTAAATCTGAAGGCCTCGAACATTTTGCATTTACGTATGCGTCAATAGATGATCTGTTCGGTCAATACGAACGCATGAAGGCAAAGGGAATTTCTCCGTACTGGACAATTAATCACGGCATGACATTGTCTGCCTATTACCGCGACCCAGATGGCAACCAAGTTGAGACCCAGGTTGATTCATTGTCAATGGAACAGGCGGATGAGTTCATGAACGGCCCTCTTTTTGCAGCCAACCCAATCGGTATTGATGTTGATTTCGAAGCGCTCAACGCGCGACGCAAAGCCGGGGAAAATATGGCTTCGTTAACTGACTATGCAACAGCCGGCAAATGAATATTGCTGAATTACCAACGCAGGTACGCAAAAGAACAGACGCTGAAGTAAAGCTGATTGCAGCGGCAGCCGATTTGCTCGGTGAAGTTGGTCCACGTGCAATGAGTGTACGAATGGTTGCAGAACGTGCCGGAGTAAACCATGGCCTTGTTCATCATTACTTTGGAAGTAAAGAAGGCTTGACGCGTGC
>WLSJ01000099.1 GCA_009705865.1 Actinomycetota bacterium
TCATTAACAAGTCTGCAAAAGACACGTTGTGGGGTAAACGCATCATTTCAATTGTCACTCTTCAAGGAATCCGGGGCTAGTCATGCAAATTTGGATTAACTATCTCGATCAAATCCTGATCTATGCGTCATTGGCGCTGTCTCTAAACCTTCTATTGGGTTATGCGGGTCAAGTGTCCGTGGCTCATGCTGCATTCGGTGCAGTCGGCGGTTACACGCTCGGCTACCTGGTCACAGCCCACAACGTTCCAATGATCTGGTGCATCTTGATCAGTTTTGGTTTTGCATTTGTTGCTGGTGGCCTGATTGCCCTTGTAGCCATGAGGTTGTCGACTGAATATTTGATTTTGTTGACACTGGCGTGGGGGTATGTGCTGATCGGCGTCTTCAGCACCATCCCGGCCCTCGGTGGTTCTTTCGGAATCATCTCCATCAACTCTGAGCCGCATTTGCTTTCCTTTTTCGGATGGTCAATGCAGCGTCCAACAGACTGGTTGCTGCCAATTGTCATCTTGGTGGCAGTTACGTATTCCATTTGTTGGCGTCTCGGTGAATCACCATTTGGTCGAATTCTTAAAGGAGTTCGCGAGGACCCTGTAGCTACACAGTCGTTAGGAAAGAACACTTTCCGCACGCAAATTCTGGTGTTTGCAATTTCGTCTGGTTTGGCTGCAGTGGCCGGAGTCTTCAACTCTGGTTGGCTCGGTGTGTCTACACCAAACGTGTTTGGCTTCACTTTCTCGTTAACCATTTTCGCTCTGGTGATTTTCGGTGGTATGGCTAACTTCTCTGGTTCGATGCTTGGTGCACTCGTGCTGACAAGCCTCGATCCGTTCCTTCGACGTGTTGTGAAGTTCGACCAGAGCAAAGCTTTCTTGGTGCAGGTCATCATTTACGGCTTGCTGTTGATTTTCCTCACACGTGTTCGCCCGCAGGGTCTGATTCCTGAAGGTTCAACTATCGCTTCGATCCTTCGTCGCAAGAAGTCAGAAGGTCGTACAGAGATGGGCAAGGCTTCAGAGACAGCGCCTACATTTGCCGTGCGCGAAGCAGTTGCCGAAGTTAGCCAAGTCGATCGTCACGCTCGTTGGGAAAAGGCAGAGATTGTTCTTGAGGCGCGTGGCATTAGTAAGTCATTCGGCGGAATCATCGCAGCAGAAAATCTTGACTTCGTGTTGAAGCGGGGAACTATTACAGCCTTGGTCGGACCAAACGGTGCGGGCAAGACAACAGTGTTCAACTTGTTGACTGGCGCAATTGCGCCTGATACCGGAACCGTGACATTGCTTGGTCGTGATGTCACTGGACGAACCCTCGATAGTTCAGCCAGAAGCGGTCTAGTTCGTTCATTCCAAGACGTGCGCCTGTTTCAGCGACTTTCGTGTCTCGACAACGTGTTGCTGGGTGTGCAAGATCAACCAGGCGAGAAGATTCGCAGCCTCTTCGCTAACCCTCGTCTTGTCACTGTGAAAGAAAAGGAAACTCACGAACAAGCCATGAAGTGGCTCAGCTTTGTGGGTATGCAAGATTTCGCGGATGTTCCTACGGCGTCATTGTCATATGGTCAAACCAAACTGGTGTCGCTAGCGCGAGTGCTAGCAACTGAAGCCGAAGTGCTGTTGCTCGATGAGCCTGCATCGGGTATTGACGTTAAATGGGTCGACAACATGTTGGAGTTAGTGCTTGCGATTAGTGCTGAAGGTAGAACTGTTTGCATCGTCGAACATAACCTTCGCGTTGTACGCGACCTAGCTGACCATTCGTACTTTATGGAACTGGGGCGAATCACCGCCGAAGGAACCGTAGACGAGCTCACAAGTTCACCACGCCTTGCTCAGGCTTATTTCGGGACGGTCTGATATGTCAGTACTTTTAGAAACACATGACCTACAGGCCGGTTACGGCCGTAAGCAAGTGGTGTTTGACCTCAACATGAAGGTCAATACCGGTGAGATTGTCGCCATTTTCGGACACAACGGAAGTGGCAAGAGCACCTCGATGCGTTCCATCTTGGGTGTACTGCCGGTTTTGGGCGGCACGGCTACCTACGACGGTCAAGACACTACGAATAACTCAAGTGGCACCAACGTACGTGGCGGCATGGCACTTATTCCGTCCGAGCGTTTTGTGTTCCAGGACTTGTCGGTTACTGACAACTTGCTCCTTGGTGGTGCAAACGATCCTGATGAGGCACGACGCAAGGCTCGCCAACAACTGGTCTATGAATTGTTCCCAATTCTGAAAGAGCGTGAAGAGCAGCTTGCCGGCACCATGAGTGGTGGACAGCAGCGCATGGTCAGTCTTGGTATTGCTCTGATGAGCAACCCCAAGCTCTTGATTCTTGACGAGCCATCTCTAGGTTTGGCTCCAAGCGTTGTAGAACAAATCTTTGGTGTGGTGCGCGATCTCGTGGCTTCTGAAGGACTCTCAGTCATTTTGCTTGAGCAGAATGTGGGTCAAGCACTGAAGATTGCTGACCGTGGTTATGTCATGCGTTCTGGACGCATCATCATCGAAGAGACAATCGAACAAATGAAGGCTCGCGACTCGTTCTGGGACTTCTTCTAACAACGAGGGGGCATCATGCCTAAATTGACCGACACAGAAGTTCAAAACTTCCTTGTAGAGCCAGGGCATATGTTGCGTCTGGCGACGCTAGACAAAGATGGCATGCCACGCAACGTGCCTATTTGGTATGTGTATGACGAAGGCATGATCAAGTTCACGCCGCGTGCGCATTCAGTCTTTCTCGCAAACTTGTTACGGGATCCTCGTTGCGCAATGACAATTGACGAGGCAGATTTGCCGTATCGCAAAGTCGCTCTACAAGGGTCGGTTGAATTGCTGTACCCAACTGGTCGTGATGATGAATGGCGTGATCTGTACCGCACTATTGCAAAGCGTTATGTGCCAGAAGACGAGGCAGAGGCGTACGTGACGAACACGATTGATCAGCCTCGTGCGCTCTTGGGCTTACGACTCAGCGATCCGGCCGTGAAGAGCGTGACATGGCGCATGCCTGTAGAAGATGAAGACCCAACAGGTATTTGGCACCGTCGTTATTACATCGACGGCAGCATTATGGCCAACTTGGCTGACAGCTAACGAAGCTGTTCACCCCACACGGTTTCCTTGCGAAGCTGTGGCTTCAGAACCTTTCCACCTGCATTGCGGGGAAGTGGTTCTTCACGGAAGGTAATGAACTGTGGTGCCTTGAAGTCTGCAATCAGCGATTTGGTGAAAGCACGAATCTCTAGTGGGTCTAGCGTGGCACCGGGCTGCGGAACAATGACGGCTCCAACCTTTTCTCCCATCATCTCGTCGGGGACACCGAGAACTGCTACTTCGAACACATCTGGGTGCTGCACAATGGCACCTTCAACTTCAACGCAATAGACGTTTTCTCCGCCACGGTTGACCATGTCTTTTTTACGGTCAACGATCTGTACGTAACCCTCTTCGTCGCAACGCGCGAGGTCTCCTGTATGTAGCCATCCATTAACGAATGTCTCTGCAGATTGTTCTGGCTTATTCCAGTAACCATCGACAACGTTTTGACCACGAATAAGTAGCTCGCCAACGCCTGTTTCAGGGTCGCGTTCAAAGAGATCAACCTCGATTACCGGTGCCGTGAAACCCACGGTCTCAGGGCGCTCCTGGCAGTTCTCGTGTGGAAGGAACGTAGACACCGAAGCGGTCTCTGTAAGTCCGAAGCCATTGCCTAGACGCGCATTAGGCCATGCTGCTTTGATTTTTCCCACAACGTCTGGAGCAGTTGGTGCGCCACCGTATGTAAGGAAGTCAACACCAGACGTATCGAAGTCCGCGAAGTTGGGCTGATTCATTGCAAGCCAATAGATAGCGGGAACACTGGTGAGAACGTTGATGCGCTCATCGACCATGATCTTGAGAAACAGGCCCACTTCAAATGCGGGCATGATGACCGTGGTGCCGCCATACATAACTGTGACAAGAAGTTGACTATTGCAACCAGTGACGTGGAACATAGGAACTGAGATGAGGTTGCGCATGTCATATGAATCGCGTTTAATCATGACTCGCTTGATGGTCTCGCAGTTCGCGAGAAAGTTCTCGTGCGTGGTCATGGCGCCCTTAGGAAAGCCTGTGGTTCCGCTGGTGTAGAAGATGGCAGCCAGATCCTTGATGGTGCCGCCGTCGTAGACATATTTGTCACCGTGTGGAAGCGGTACATCTGCAGTAAAAATGTGCTTTGCGCCTGAGTCTGTAACCACATAGTCAACTTCAGCGTCGGTAAAGCGAGTGTTGACCGGAACAACTACTGCGCCTGCCATCAGAACGCCGTAGAAGGCATAGGCCCAGTTATTACCGTTCGGTAAGTTGATGGCGACTCGATCGCCCGGATTAATGCCAAGAGCCTTCAGGCCGCCCGCAACGTGAGCTGAACGATTCCAGAAGTCCTGGTAAACAACACGTTCTCCACCAATTTCGACGAGAGCTTCAGCATTAGGTGTCGCTATGACTGTCGCCTTGAATTGGTCGACCAAGGTGTTGGGCAAATTGGTGTAACGAAGTATGCCTCGTGAATCGCGTTCAATGTGCGACATATCGTACGGAAGAAGACGGGGAGTGATGCCTTGTTTGGTAATCATGTTGTGGGCCTTTCCAGTGGTATTTAACGACACACTACATGGCAAAATAGGGTGTCGGATTACCAGGGGGCTGGTGTCTGACACTTACAACTTGGGGGTACATATGTTGTTAGGTGACATCATTCGTTGGCATGGTCATAAGACTCCGTCTCGAATCGCATTGATTTCAGAAGGTCGCGAAATTACATTCGGTAGTTTGCTTGGCCGAGTGAATCAGGTTGCTAATGCAATGTCTGCATTTTGTTCGCCAGGTGATCGCGTGGCGATTTTGGCTGAAAACATTCCTGAATATGTCGAGTGTTATTACGGTGTACCCGATGCCGGTTTAGCGCTGAACTTCTTGAACTATCGGTTGCACCCCAAAGAGTGGTCGTGGATCATGAAGAACGCTGAAGCGCGTGTTCTTTTGGTGCAAGAGAAGTTTTTAGAGGCACTACAACCAGAACTGGCTGATATTCCTACTCTCGAGCACATCATTGTGATTGGTAGCGGCACATCTCAATATCCTTCGTATCACGATGTAGTGGGAGCAGCCAGCGTTGATGCCGTTGACCGTGAAGTGGACGTTGATTCCACAGCGTGGCTTCTGTACACCTCCGGTACAACTGGCTTTCCGAAGGGTGCAATGGTGACGCACCGAAACCTCATGGTTGCCGTGATGAACTCTGTCATTGAATATGAGATTCAGCCAGACGAACGCACCCTGATTGCGTTCCCGTTATGTCACGTATCCGGTTATTCAGTACCGCTTACACATTTCCGCGGCGGGCGAGTAGTGCTCTTTCCAATGTTCGAACCAGAGCTATGGATGAAGGAAGTCGACAAGCACGGCATTACAGGTACTTCAATGGCGCCAACCATGTTGAACTTCATCTTGGAACACCCGAAAGTTTTGGATTACAAACTGACGTCTCTGCGCGGAATTGGGTATGGCGCAGCTGCCATGCCGGTAGAGGTTCTGCGAGCAGCCATTAAGCGCTTTGGCCCCATTGTGTATTCGGGCTTCGGAATGACTGAGCTCGGTGGAAACGTCTTGACATTCCCGAAGCGTGACCATGAACGTGCAATCAACGGCGATGAACATCTGTTGTTGTCATGCGGAACGCCAATGGTGATGGCAGAAGTCAAAGTAGTTGACGAGAACATGGTGGAATGCCCTCCAGGAGTCGTGGGTGAACTTGTTGTTCGCGGAGAACAGGTATTGAAGGGTTACTTCAACAACGAAGAAGGCACCCGTAAAGCATTCGATGATGGTTGGTTTCACTCTGGTGACATGGCCAAGCGTGACGAAGAAGGTTTTTTCTACATCGTTGACCGTATGAAAGACATGATCCTCACCGGCGGAGAAAATGTGTACAGCCGTGAAGTAGAAGAAGTCTTGTATACACACCCGTCGGTGTCTGAAGCAGCCGTTATTGGTCTGCCAGATCCTAA